>JBKEAX010000420.1:0-1547 GCA_047972825.1 Hyphomicrobiaceae bacterium
AGCATGACTGACACGCAATGCGTGCAGACAGTTCCCCGGCAATGGTCGTCCGTTCCAAAGCGCATGTCGCTTTTCCGGTTTCCATTTGGCGCGTGCAATCAGGCTTCTCTTGACGCCGTCAACGATGCCGGGCTCCTGGCCATTCAATGGGATGTTTCCACTGGCGACCCGTCGCCTCGCCAATCCGCCAATGCCATCACGCGGCAAATTTTACGTGCCACCCGTCCCGGCTCAATCATCATCGCCCATGCCAACGGTCGCGGCTTTCACACAGCCCAAGCACTGCCCCAGGCCATTCCCAAGCTCAAGGCCAAGGGATACACGTTCGTGACAGTGTCGGAACTCATCGCAGCGGGAACTCCGCAGATTGTAGCAACGTGTTACAACATCAGGCCGGGTGATACCGATCGCTATGACAACCTGGCAACAGCCTTCCGCAAGGATCTGACCTCCCGCCGCGCCAGCACAACGGGTTCTTCAAATGCGAACAAACGCAAACCTTGGAAGGCGACGGTCAAAGCCGCACCATGAACGGGGTTGAATAATTGCTTCAATGGTTGGTTAGTGATGGCAGCATGAAAACACTACTCACCCTTTCGACCAGCTGCAAAGCCAGCCTGAAGCACGTCACAGATCTTTCGTTGCCAAGTGGGAAGGCGGTTGCACTCAGACAAATACTGGCGCCATTGCAAGGCGATGTTCCACACCGGCTTGCCCAAACACTGGCCGGCATGGATCCCTGGAGCAAATATGGCTTTTCCAGAGCGACGCTTGCGCGGTTCGTATTTCCCGCTGACAATTCAAACCCGCGCTACCTCATTTGTGCTGGCGACGAGATCGCGGGCCTTGCCGTGATAAAGAACGCATGGCTGTTCGGGAGCTATTTGAACATTCTGGCCGTCCTACCGGATCACCAGAAGCACGGCGTCGGCAGCGCATTTCTTCACTGGTTCGAAACAATGGCCCGTGCCAACGGCGACCGCAACCAGTTCGTCGCAACGTCTGCCTTCAATACAGGCGCATTAACCCTATACAAACGCCACGGGTTTGAACCGATAGCAAACCTGGATGGACTGATCAGCGATACCGAGACCGAAATACTCCTGCGCAAACGCTTGAAACAGGTTTAGAGCGCGACGACTGATCCTGATCGAAGCTAGGGTCCAGACCCTGGGCCGAGGGTCTGGGAACAACCGTTTCATTGACAGCTTCCGTCATGTTAAGTCTCATGCCTGAGGCAGGGCGCCATACGAGTAGGCGCGGCGCCCTGAACATGATTTGCAGATGCAGGCGGATGGAGCGGAACGCGGCAATGAGACTAGCCAGATACAAGGTCGGCGATATTGTTCGCCACCGCATTTATCCGTTTCGCGGCATAGTGTTCGACATTGATCCGGTGTTCGACAACACGGAAGACTGGTGGCTGTCGATCCCTGAAGAAATACGTCCAGAGAAGGATCAGCCGTTTTACCATCTGCTGGCTGAGAACGACGACACGGAATATATCGCCTATGTGTCGGAACAAAACCTGCTACCCGACAAAACCG
>JBKEAX010000429.1:0-12868 GCA_047972825.1 Hyphomicrobiaceae bacterium
TTCAGCACCAACAGCAACGGCGTCAGCCCTTCTTTATCGACGACACGGAAGATCTCAATGTCACGGCGTGCACCTTCGCTCCAACCCGCAATCGTCAGCGCGCGTTCGGCCTTGGAAAAAAGCCCGTGGTTGCGCAGCGGACGTGTTTCCTGAAGCGCCTTGGATTGCGCATCGGACACGTCAATGCCCTGCGTCTCAAGCCGTTCCAGGTGCTTCTTGCGGATCTGGGTCAGGTCCGTATCACTCAACTCGTCCTCCTCCGCCTTCAGCACCGTCAGCTCATTTTTCTGGAACGGGTGTCGCCAACTGCGCTTGCGCGGCCATCGAATAAGATCGAGATCATCAAACACACCCGCCAGCTGGTTCATGGCCAAAGCACGCGCGGATTCGTCTTCATTTGCCGGGTCGCAACTGTAGAGGTTCGGAATAATGAAATAGGACGCCTTGTTGTGGTGAATGAAGTGGCGCCGCACCCACTCCAGGTTCTTTTCGGCATCACCACCAGGAATACGTCCGATCGCCGTACTCATGGCTTGGCGGATCTGCCGGATAACGGCTGCCGTCGGCATATGACGCGCTGGCGGCGTCGACGGCGGGTTGAGCGCGGTCAGCGCAAATAGACCGAAGTCGATACCAAGCGTCGCCAACAGCGCGATAAGATCGCGGCCGGTAATAGGTTCGCCGCCCGTTGTCCGGCCCGGTGCAACCTCACCTCCGCTCGAAACATACGAAACCAGGCTGCCGCCATAGGCGCCTATATTGGCCCACAGGTTCTTGATGGCATTGGCAACACCGGCTGGCCCCTCGGTGAATATCGCCGCGCGAAGTTTCAATTCCGCGGGCTCCGCGGCCTGCTCGGCTGCCTGCCGCAGACGTTGTGCAAGGGTTGGATCGTAGCACGAGAACCCGGCTTTGCCCGGCGCAGTGTCGACCGCATCGGCCAGCGCACGCATTTCAGCAGCCGTGGACTGCCCCAGTTCATTGGAACGCGCGGCGATGTTCTTGGCGCGGGACCGGACCTGGCTGGCGCGGGTTTCGAATTCACGTTGCCGCGCCTCGATGGTATCGCCTGAAAGATTTGCTGCCGATTGCTGCAAGAGCTGAATGTCCGCCTGGACAGGCTCAATCCACGCTCGTTGAATGCCATCGCGCAGTGAGGCGACGCCATCACGCACAGACAAGCGCGCGTTGTAGAGCGGGCCCCTGCCCGCACCAGACGGTCTGCCGCAACTGCCACCACTCGTTTCCTCGCGGCTCATCTGGCCCTCCGACCAGGATACGACATTGTCGAGTTGTGATTTCACCGCGTCGAGCCGCGCAGCAACGGCATTACCCGCGTCGCGTGCATCTTCCTGCAAGGCGGCAAGACTGGTACGGGTCGCTTCTTCGCCAGCAATCAGGCTCCACCAGAAGCCATACCCAAAGCCAATCGACCAGAGCGCGAGAAAAATGTAGAGCGGAAACGTGATCAGCCGCTCGCCGATAGAGCGCTTGTAGCCAAACGTTTCCCTGAGCGCGAGCCACATCAAAAAGGTCAGGGCAACGACAACGGCGATGACGAGAATATCATTCGACACCGACAGCCCGTGCACGATCTCGCGGCCATGGCTGGCAGCCGGAGATGTAGAAACGCCGATGATGAAGTCCGACATGCCACTCCACGTCGCATAACCGGAGATGACAAGCAGCATCAGCGAGGCAATGCCGATCAGCGAGTTGCGCCCGAACATGTAGTCGGCAATGCGCCCCCACACGGAGATCCCAGTCGAGCGGCTGTCGGACATGATGCAAACTCCCCCGATACACCTCAGCGTGCAAAACAGTTCCTTGCATGAGCACATGCAGCCGATGCAAAGGGAACTGTAGCGTTCACGGCATGCTCAACACTCAACGTTTGAGCACGGCTGACGTTTCCAACGATAGCAAACGCCCGTTAGCCGAATAGCGCAAAATGTCGGGATTGTCGCGTTACAGACCGTTCCCATGCGTGACACGGTGGGCCTGCGATACCTTCACGACACGTTTCGGGCCTGATCTGGACCTATTCGGCAGCCTCTCCGCCGAACTGTAATTCTGCCAGCCGGCTATAAAGCCCCGTGCCCCTGGACAGATCTGCGTGAGTGCCTTCTTCCACGATACGCCCGCCGTCCATGACAATGATGCGATCTGCCTTCTGTACTGTCGCCAAGCGATGCGCGATCACCACGGTGGTGCGATTTTCCATCACCCTTTCGAGCGCACGCTGCACGAGCACCTCGTTTTCCGCGTCCAAGGCGCTGGTCGCCTCATCCAGCAGCAGGATCGGTGCATCCTTCAAAACGGCGCGCGCGATTGCCAACCGTTGCCGCTGACCGCCTGAAAGTGTCACACCACGCTCACCAAGCCGTGTGTCATAGCCGTTGGGCAGTTCACGAATAAAGGTGTCCGCCTGCGCTGCCACTGCTGCGGCCTCGATCTGGGCACGCGTCGCATCGCTTGCACCGTAGGAAATATTGGCCGCAATCGTATCTGCAAAAAGCGCCACATCCTGCGGCACCAGCGATATGCGTTGGCGTAATTCTGCAAGGTCGGCATTGCGAACGTCAACGCCATCAATCCGAACAGCTCCGGACTTGGGATCAAAAAAGCGCAGCAAGAGCGTGAAGAGTGTCGACTTGCCGGCACCTGACGGGCCGACCAGGGCGACAGTCTCTCCAGGTTTCACGTCGAGCGAGAAATCAGCAAGCGTCGCCGTGTCAGGACGCGAAGGATAGAAAAAGTTGACGTGATCCAGCTTGACCTCACCCCTTGCTGGTTCTGGAAGCGGTTGCGGATTTTCCGGCGAGCGGATTTCGGGCACTTCACCAAGCAACTCAGACAAGCGCTCCGCAGCGCCTGCCGCCTGGCTGATCTCCCCCCACACTTCGGAAAGTTCTGCCATGGCCCCGGCCGCAAACAGCGCGTACAGCACGAACTGGCCGAGCCGGCCGCCTGTCATCTCTCCTGAAACCACCGACGACGCACCAAACCACAAAACACCCGTCACCGATGCGACCACCAGAAAGATGGCCATTGCTGTCAACCCCGCACGGGCCTTGAGACGCCGCCGCGCACTTTCAAATGCGTCTTCCACCGCAGAGCCAAACCGGTTGCTCACATTCTGCTCGTTGGCGAACGCCTGCATGGTCCGCACGGCCACGAGATTTTCGCTGGCGTAGGCAGAAGCTTCCGCAAGGCTATCTTGCGCCTGGCGCGACAATCGGCGGACCACACGGCCATAGGCCATCAACGGCAACACTATTGCTGGAATGGCCAGCAACACCATTCCCGACAGTTGAGGACTCGTCACGAACATCATGATGAGCGCACCGATCAGCATGATCGAATTACGCAGCGCCTGGCTGAGCGCAGTCCCGGCAGCCGCCTTGATCTGCGTCGTGTCGGCAGTGAGGCGGCTCATTACCTCACCTGAATGCGTGCGCTCGAAAAATGTCGGACCAAGTTCGGTCATATGCCGGAACACGTCGCTGCGCACATCCGCAACGACACGCTCACCAAGCCAGTTGACGAAATAGAACCGCGAGGCGCTGGCAAGCGCCAATACCGTACCGATGACAATTAGCATGCCAAAATACTGGTTGATCAAAAGGCCATCGGCGGAACCAAAACCAAAATCAATCATCCGGCGGACAGCCATCGGCACGACGAGCATGGCGCCAGCCGATACCACCAACGCAACAAACGCCGCCGCCACCATGAGCGGATGCTTCATGATGTATGGCTTGAACGCCAGCAACGGACGCAACGACCGGCGGCGATTGTCCGCGGCTTCATTGCTATCGTTTTCTGCATCTGGCGGAGCGGCTTTCTTGGATCGTGATCTCAAAGTGTCATCTTTCGGTCGATGGTTCCGCCCGCAATGGCGCGCGGCCGGGGCCAAATCCAGCATGTGGCAACATGCACAATCAGAGCACCGCCCCAACGGTTGCATGGAGAGCAAACAATCCGCTGCACAGTCTAGGTGCATTCATTGAGCGGCGACTTGCCGGAACTTGCCCGACGAGCACCGGGTTCTCAAGGGTTTATGCCAATTGTAAAGGCATCAGGTAAGCCCGCAGACTGCGGCAGTTCGCGCGACCGGCCAATCTCGGCCTGGACCCATCAGTTATTGAGACCAGCCTCTCCCTATATTAACGCCTCTATGACCAGCGCTTGAAAGAGGCCCAAAAAGCGATTATGAGAGGGCTGAATTTGACTTCCAGACAGATATCGAGGGCCTTGCCGCGCCCAGCGCTGGCTCACCCTTGTTTGCGGTGCGGAGACCGACCAATGAAGAAAGACGCAGATCTGCATCCGGACTATCACCAAATCAAGGTGGTTATGACGGACGGTACCGAGTTCATGACCTATTCGACCTACGGCAAAGAAGGTGACACCCTTCAGCTGGACATCGATCCGTCATCTCATCCGGCCTGGACCGGCGGCGACACGAAATTGATGGACCGCGCTGGCCGCGTATCCAAGTTCAAGAAGAAGTTCGAGGGTCTTTTCTAAGACCTCCCCTATTCGCGCGTGGCATTACACATTTGGCGCGAAATCAAATAGCAAAGGCCCGGAACGCTCCGGGCCTTTTGCATGCTGGGATCCAGTCTACAACACCGGCTTCTGCTTCGGTGGGTTAGCCGCACTTGGCCGAAATGCGGCTGTGTCAGCCTGTCCTCGCGCCGAAAGCCTGCGTAAGCATTGCCATCTGATCTGCCACTGGGTTGGCGATCAGCGGCACGACGTTGTCGCCACCGGCCGTCTCATGCATGGCCCGATCCAGCTGCACGACACGATCATGCAGCTTGAAACTTTGCTCGATTAAACTGCGCAGCCCCTCAGGCAGGCTTGCAAACCCGGAAATGTGCGATGGACGGCCCAGTGACTTGAGCTTGAGCCGCTGGCGTTTGCGCCGCGCCTCCTCAATGGTGATTTCACCATCCCGAAGCCCGCGTCGGACAAGCAGCCAAGTTGCCAGATCGAGCAATCGCGTGGTCAGACGCATGCTTTCAGTTGCATAAAGAACATTTGCCGGGGACTTGAGCAGCTTCGCCTCGCGTCTGCCTGGCCCATCCAGATACGCAGCGGTCGTCTCGACGAGCTGCATGCCTTCCTTGAAGACCTGATCGAACTGGGAGGATTCCTGAAACCGCTGTCCGAATGAAACGGTAACGGCATCGCCGGAGAAAACTTCGAAACTACGCGACTTGTTTGTCATGTTACGCCATGAAACATACTGAAACTAAGGACTAACCATATACACGAACCAACCTAGCTGGCCATAGTTAACAAGATGGTCAATTCAGGTCGTTTCGTGACATCCGCAGCCGTCCTTGTGGACAACCCTTGGGACATGTGCGGCACGATGCAAGATCGCTGCCGTCTTGCGCAAACCAGCAGATAAAAAAGAGCCGCCGGGGTGCGGCGGCTCGGAAGTCAACAGGGAGGCGTCAAACAGAGCGGCTGGCGCCGCTCGGGTTCCAGAATTCTGGATGTCTTGAGCCTATGTCCACATGGTTGCGGAACAGTTAAAAGTCGCTCTGAAAAACACCATTCAGGTTGGTGGGCGCGGAATTGCACTGCTTTGGCACAATCGGTCCGCTAAGATTCACCTCAAGTTGCATAGGCACGGTGCGATTGAGCATAAGAAGACACCCCAATAAAAAAGCATGGGCGGAAAAACCACCCATGCTTCTTTTTACCATTGAGCGTTTGGCTCAGCCGGACATGATTACATCATGCCCATGCCACCCATGCCGCCCATACCACCCATGTCAGGTGCGCCACCACCGGCGTCCTTCTTCGGCATCTCTGCAACCGCGGCTTCCGTGGTGATCATGAGACCGGCGATCGAAGCGGCGTCCTGCAGCGCGGTACGCACGACCTTGGCCGGATCGATGATGCCCTTCTCAAGCATGTCGCCATACTCGTCGTTCTGCGCATCATAGCCGTAGCTGGCGCCTTTTGCTTCAAGCACCTTGCCAACCACGATCGAACCCTCAACACCAGCGTTCTCTGCGATCTGGCGGATCGGAGCCTGCAGTGCCTTGCGCACGATCTGGATACCAGCTTCCTGGTCGTCGTTGTCGCCCTTGACGTCGATCGACGTGGTTGCCTTCAGAAGCATCACGCCGCCACCTGCGACAACGCCTTCCTCGACGGCTGCACGTGTCGCATTGAGCGCGTCGTCAACACGGTCCTTGCGCTCCTTGACCTCGACCTCGGTCGCACCACCAACCTTGATGACGGCAACGCCGCCAGCGAGCTTGGCAAGACGCTCCTGCAGCTTTTCGCGATCGTAATCGGACGATGTTTCCTCGATCTGTGCCTTGATCTGGCCGACGCGAGCCTCAATGTCCTTCTTCTTGCCGGAACCATCAACGATCGTCGTGTCGTCCTTCGTGATGGTGACGCGCTTGGCGCGGCCCAGCATACCGATTTCGACATTCTCAAGCTTGATACCAAGGTCTTCCGAGATCGTCTGGCCGCCAGTCAAGACAGCGATGTCTTCCAGCATGGCCTTGCGGCGATCGCCGAAGCCTGGAGCCTTTACGGCAGCAACCTTGAGGCCGCCACGCAGCTTGTTGACGACCAGCGTCGCCAGGGCTTCACCTTCAATATCCTCAGCGATGATGAGGAGCGGCTTGCCCGTCTGGACAACAGCCTCAAGCACCGGAAGCAGCGGCTGCAGGCCGGTAAGCTTCTTCTCGTGGATCAGGATGTAGGGATCCTCAAGCTCGGTGATCATCTTTTCAGCGTTGGTGATGAAGTAGGGAGACAGGTAGCCACGATCGAACTGCATTCCTTCGACCACGTCGAGTTCAGTCTCCAGGCTCTTGGCTTCCTCAACCGTGATGACGCCTTCGTTGCCGACCTTTTGCATGGCCTTGGCAATCATGTCGCCAATTTCACGCTCGCCATTCGCCGAAATCGTGCCGACCTGGGCGATTTCACCAGAGTCTTTTACCTTCTTGGCCTTCTTGCCGATGGCCTCGATAACCTGCGCCACGGCCTTGTCGATGCCGCGCTTCAGATCCATGGGATTCATGCCCGCAGCAACCGACTTGAGACCTTCGCGAACGATCGCCTGTGCAAGAACCGTCGCCGTGGTTGTGCCGTCACCGGCGACATCGTTGGTCTTGGAGGCAACCTCACGGACCATCTGCGCGCCCATGTTCTCGAACTTGTCGTCAAGCTCGATTTCCTTGGCAACGGTAACGCCGTCCTTGGTGGTGCGGGGCGCCCCGAAGGACTTTTCGATGATGACGTTGCGGCCCTTGGGACCCAACGTGACCTTCACGGCATTGGCAAGAATGTCGACACCGCGCAGCATCTTCTCGCGGGCGTCGGCGGAAAAGCGGACGTCTTTGGCAGCCATTTGGCTCAACTCCTGAAATTGGGATTTGGAATTAGTTGGGGGGAAGGATCAGGCGATCAATCGAGCACGCCCATGATGTCGCTCTCCTTCATGATGAGGAGATCCTGACCGTCAATCTTGACCTCGGTGCCCGACCATTTGCCAAAAAGGATACGGTCGCCTTTTTTCACGTCGAGCGCCTGGAGCTTGCCAGCATCATCGCGGGCTCCGGGACCAACGGCGACAACTTCGCCCTGCTGCGGCTTTTCACCCGCCGTATCGGGAATGATGATGCCGCCGGCTGTTTTCGTTTCAGCATCGGCACGTTTAACAACCACGCGGTCGTGGAGGGGGCGGAACTTCATGCGAAATCTGCTCCATTTGGGGCCGGTATATGAGTTTGGTTAACCGGCCATGGCTTATTACGAGGGGGATAATTGGATACCCGTTAGCACTATCAAATTGTGAGTGCTAACAGGATACGCGGAGAGATAAG
The DNA here is from genome assembly GCA_047972825.1 of Hyphomicrobiaceae bacterium. GTDB lineage: Bacteria > Pseudomonadota > Alphaproteobacteria > Rhizobiales > Hyphomicrobiaceae > JAEUMD01. Next base: position 7,875 of record JBKEAX010000429.1, read on the forward strand.
CGCCGGTGTGAACCCTGTCAAGGCATAGAGCTGCAAGATGTTCAGAGCCGGGAAGCACACATTCTGGCTTCAGAAAATTAAGTCTCACTGAGCGGCGTTCGCATTGGGACTTGACCCAAATCAAATCGCTAAACCGATAGCATCTGTCACAATTCTGTTATTCAGCCGGCCAAGCATTTCGGCACGCAGCAAGACATGATGTCATCAGTGGGCTGTCTTTTGGGCTCGCGCCCGGCAACATAGGTGAACCGGAACGCAAGTTTCCGGTGCGTGCCCTCGCTTTTCCGCCAACGCAAACCGCTTGGAAGTTAGGAACCCCACCAAATGTCTCAGCCCGCACCATCCAAATCAGCATCTGCGCCGGCCAGTTCTGCCGCTGACGACACCAACAAGGCCACCAAGGCAGAGGGTGCGGCCGCTAAGCCAAAAGCAGCCGGTCAACCCAAAACAGCTGCTCAGCCCAAAGCAAGCGCTCAGCCTAAGGAGGCCGATCAGCCCAACGAAGAGCTGCATGGCGGCGAAATACGCCATCGCCTTTCTGAAATGCGGCACAGTCCAGACGCGATCCGCCACGCCTTTGAGACCGGCGAATATCCCTATAAGACGAAAATGAAGGCGAAGGAGTACGAGAAGCATCTCGTTGAGCTGCAAACCGAACTCCTCAAGATGCAGGCCTGGGTCAAGGAAACCGGCGAGAAGATCGTAATGATCTTCGAGGGTCGCGACGCAGCCGGCAAGGGCGGCACGATCAAGCGCTTTACCGAGCACCTCAATCCGCGCGGTGCGCGTGTCGTAGCACTGGAAAAGCCAACTGACCGCGAAAAAACGCAGTGGTATTTTCAGCGTTACATCCAACATTTGCCAGCCGCAGGCGAAATTTTGTTCTTTGACCGCTCCTGGTACAACCGGGCTGGCGTCGAGCGCGTCATGGGGTTTTGCACGCCAAATGACTACCTGGAATTCATGCGCGAGTGCCCGGACATTGAGCGCATGTTGGTGCGTTCTGGCATCCGCCTTTACAAGTACTGGTTTTCCGTCACCCAGGAAGAACAGCACCGCCGCTTTGAATCCCGCGGGCATGACCCTCTGAAGCAGTGGAAATTGTCGCCGGTCGACAAGGCGTCGCTGAACAAGTGGGATGCCTACACCGAAGCCAAGGAATCGATGTTTTTCTACACCGATACCGCCGATTCACCCTGGACGATCGTCAAGTCGAACGACAAGAAGCGCGCGCGGCTAAATTGTATGCAGCACTTCCTCTCGACGTTGGATTACACCGGCAAGGACCACCACATCGTGCGCGGTCCAGACCCGCTGATCGTTGGGTCGTCAGCGCACGTCATCGGAAGCGATCAAACCATCTTCGGCAAGATCCTGCCGCCCGAAAAGCGGCGCGGCAACGGCAACGGTACAGCATAGAGCGCGCCAAACGCCCCGACCCCATACGTTCACCGTTCCCATAAACGCAACAAAGGCCCGGTGCTGATGACAACACCGGGCCAACTTCCTGCAACATCGCGCAACAGTTTCAGCAGCCTGCGCCAGCGACACCTTCCGCATCGAAAATATGGCCGGTGAGCTGGCTTCCCTTGCGGCTGGCCAGATAGAGTGCCAACGCTGCCAAATCAGGACCCGAGCCTAGACACGCACCATTATCGGCAGCGTCCATCGTGCCTTTCGGACCAACCGCATTAATGCGGATCGCCTTGTCAGCCCACTCTTGCGCCTCACGGCGGGTAATACTGGCAAGTGCTGTTCGCAATATACCGGCAAAGGCACGCTCCGCTTCAGACTTCGGCGACGCCATCAAGACGACGTTGAGCACCAGTCCCTCCGTAAGCGTCAAGCGCATGCGGTTGGCGATTACGCGCGTCATCAAGGTCGCGCTCAGAAGTTTGTCGGACACGAGCGCCTCTATCTCGTCCAGCGACGCGCGGCCAGCCAAGTCTTCGCTCGTGACCGTGATAAGATTGATGGCCACATCCAGGCCACCCAATATCTGCGCTGAACCTTGCGCGAATGCGACTGCGGCATTCCCATCCGTTAAATCACTATTAAAGATCTCGGTCTCACAGGCAGCTTCGGCCAACAGTGTAACCAGCGCATCGGTTTCCGGGCTGTCTTCTGCCGTCTGCAATACAAGACGGCATTTGTGGTCAGCAAAGCCACGAGCCAGATCAACTCCGGCATCGGGTGCGAGCCCCGTTATCAAAACGCGTTTGCCCGCCAATTCCGCATAGACAGGGACATTTGGGGCATGGGTAACGACGCTCATGAACATGGGGGCTCTCTCCTATATACATACGCCAGGACTGAAGGATGGCGGCCCGGCCGACACAATAACATGCCGATTCGCCTAACGAGACCTAAACAACAGGCAGATAGGGGTAGGGACTTGGCAGTGTTGCGACCAAACCGCGGCGCTACCCAAAAAACGGTCTTCATCCACTGATAGTTATCGTTATCCACAAGCATGCGGACACCGGCAGGCATACTGGACCGTGCTGTTGTGCAGTGCGCGGCGTGACATGGAGTTTCAACGGACATGGAAACAGACCAACCGGCACAGCCCAATTCACTTGCATCGTATTGGATGCCGTTCACAGCCAACCGCGCTTTCAAGAGCCGCCCACGGATGGTCGTAGGCGCCGAAGGCATGTATTACCTCACCGCTGACGGAAGGCGCGTGATTGATGCAACCTCAGGGCTCTATTGCGTCAACGCCGGGCACGCCCATCCTCACATCGTTGCCGCCATACGCGAAGCTGCTGGAAGGCTTGATTACGCGCCTGCATTCCAGTTCGGCCATCCCGACGCTTTCGCGCTATCAAGCCGGCTATCTCTGATGGCCCCCGGCAGCCTCGACCACGTTTTCTATGCGTCTTCTGGCAGCGAGGCCGTTGATACAGCGTTAAAAATTGCACTGTCCTACCATCGTCGCCGCGGCGAGGGACACCGAACGCGCTTCATCGGCCGCGAACGGGGCTACCACGGGGTCGGCTTCGGCGGCATTTCAGTTGGCGGCATGGGCCCAAATCGCAAGGCCTTTGGGGCGATGCTGAGTGGCGTCGATCACCTGCCAACGACGTACGCCCGCGACCAGCAGGCTTTTACGGCCGGGCAACCCGAGTGGGGAGCGCACTTGGCAGATGAAGTGGAGCGCATCCTGACGCTTCACGATCCCTCCAACATTGCCGGGGTCATCATCGAACCAGTGGCAGGGTCAACCGGGTGTCTCCCGCCCCCCAAGGGGTACTTGGAGCGGCTGCGTGCGATCACCGATCGCCACGGTATTCTGCTGATCTTCGATGAAGTTATCACCGCCTTCGGCCGCTTGGGCCATGCCTTCGCCAGCGAAAAATGGGACATTGTTCCAGACATGATCGCCTTCGCCAAGGGCGTGACCAACGGCGCCGTTCCGCTCTCGGGCGTAATGGTTCGCGCGTCGATCTACGAAACACACATGGACGGCCCCGAGCATTTGCCCGAGCTGTTCCACGGCTTCACAAACTCAGGTCACCCGCTCGCAACGGCCGCTGCGCTGGCCGCGATCCATGTCTACGAGGAGGAAGGGCTTTTTCTTCGCGCACGCGGGAATGCGCCGGTCTTTGCCGAGATGTTCATGGCGCTGAAGGAAGCCCCCGGCGTTCTCGACATCCGCCCTATAGGCATGATGTGTGGGATTGATCTCGCGCCAGCCAAAGACGGCTTCGGAAAACGCGGTTACGAGATCATGGAACGCGCATTTCACGAACATGACCTCTACATCCGTGTCGGTGGCGATACCTTGATCGTTGCCCCCCCTTTGATCGCCACAACCGGCCACATCGAGAAGATTCGCGACAAATTGGCAGCACTGATCCGCCAGACGGCCACAGCCTGAACCGGTGACCCGCTTACCGTACAGAATTTGGCGCTTTCAACGAAATTTAGCATAACTTGCGCACGCCTGCGTAACGATGCGTTTCAGCAACAACTCGTAAGCAAGGACACCACCACCATTGAAAACTGGTGAAAGCTCCGAGCCTTGCATTGCCCGCGACCCGTAACCTCCAGGACAGTTGGAAAATACGAATCGATTCTGTGGCTCCGCGAAAGCACCTCCTGTCCGTGTGTAAGCGTCTGCGTAGCGCCGGGCTCCAGGGCGATGCCCAAACCGGCAAAGCAATCTTAAGCGTCACTTGAGCCAGTTATTTCGAGATAGGTTTTGGAATGGCGACCGACACCAACAAGTCAGGCATGGCACCGAAAAATCCAACCAAGCCCGCGACACCGGCCACAAAGAACGCTGCCGATGGTTTCATCATGATGGCAATGGCAGTCGTAACTCTGGCGCTGTGCATCGGTCTGGTGACCCAGGTGGGATTGAGTTTTTGGCTGGCCGTTACAGTGTCGGCTGCGTTCTATATGGGCCTGTTGACACTTCACGCGCTGGTGCGGCGGCATGACCAGTTGGACGATATGAGGGGCGAAATTGATCGCCTGACCAAGGAAGTTGCGCGATTGCACAACACCGGCCCAGCAACACGCGCAGCCACCGCGCCAACCCCAGGCGCATATTCCGCACCGAACATGACTGCTGCGATGCCACCTCGGGCACAAGCGCCTGCGCCTTCTGCCGCTCCAGGCGTCGCGGGACCAGATGGTGGTCTGGTAGGCGTCGCAACGCCGCCTGCACAAAACCAGATGCCACGCCACCCCGCGCCCGCGCACGTGCCCGCTCAACCAATCTCGGCAGGCCCAGAGCCTGCTGGAATGGTTGCGCCTGTTGCCACGACCGCTGTTGCGCATGCTGCAAAGGCACCTAAAGCACCCGTTGTGCGCGCACCGAAGTCGGATATGGCATCGTCGCCAATGCAAGCAGACAAAACCGCGCCAAGTGCATCGGGTGCAGAAAAGCCAGACAGTCTGCCAAACAAAACCAATGTACCGGCAAGTACCAAAGAGGCACGAACAGGCAAGGCAGAACAACCGCCCAAACGCAAAGGCGGCGC
>JBKEAX010000434.1:0-2510 GCA_047972825.1 Hyphomicrobiaceae bacterium
GCCGCCGTTGCGACGGCTTTTGAAAAGCAGCGGGTTTCGAAAGGCTATCGCTTTGCTGCGAAAATGCCGGCACCGACCGGCGAAACCAAAATGACGATCGATTATTTGCCACCCGACCGCATGTACCAGAAGGTTGAGGCGCCAGGGCAAACACCTGTCGAAACCATCGCCATTGCGCGCTGGGCGTGGGGAACCATGGGTGGCGGCTGGGAGGAGCTACAACCGCAGTTTGCCCAGTCGATCATCGCACATGTTCGTTCGACCTTGGTCAATCCACCGGCAATTACCGCAGCATTCACCTGCCTTGGCAAAGTAGAGTTTGAGGGCAAGGAGGTGCTTGGATATCGTGCCAACCAGACTGCAAAAGAAGCGGATCAAAGCGCTGGCGGTCATAAACTGGCGCGCACAGTCTATGTCGATCCACAAAACGGTTTGCCAGTTGCCAATATCGTGGCGGAGGAAGGTGGTAGTGCTGCGCCTGTGTTTGATGGCCGGTATACATATCCTGAGGACATCGCCATTGAGGCGCCGATTGGCGGTCGCGAAATCCCTCTCAAGAACTGAAATGCTGTTGTAGCCCCCTTAAGAGCACCGGAGTTTTTAAAAATATGCGCGTCACTTTTTACGGGCTTGGAGCTGTTGCCATGATGGCTGCAAGCGTTTCGGCATTTGCCGACTGCAAGCAGGACGTAGCAGACGCTTTTGACAAGCAGAGGAAGTCGAGTGCTTTCCGTCTGGAAACCAGCATGATCAATGAGCGCGGGCCAATCAAGATGACCGTCGACTATGTGCTTCCCGATCGTATGCACCAGACTGTCAAGGCCGTAATTGATCCCGTAGCGACAGAAACGATCCTGGTTGGCAAGCGTGCCTGGGTTTCAAAGGGCCAAGGATGGCAACAACTGCCAACCGAAGATGCTCTTCAGGTCGTTGAGGCCATGCAACAAAGCGTGATCAAGGGCGAGGGCGAACAACCCAAGTTCGAGTGCCTTGGTTCTGTCACGCTTGATGGCCGCAAATTGCAGGCCTACGAAGCCATGAAGGATAAAACTGCCCCGCCGGATCAGCCTGTCCGCATGGTTTATGTCGATCCTGTAACCGGTCTTCCCGTCCGCTCCATTGTTGCCCAGAAAGGTAAGCTTGATCGACCGTTCTTCAGGCAGGATTACAGCTATCCCCTCGACATCAAGGTAGAACCACCAGAGGAGAACCCAAAAGCGGAATAGCCAGCCACCCATGAATGGGGGGGATGGCTTGGAGGGGGCGGTACGCCGCGCGATTTGTGCAAAACTCTAATTACAGGCCGCATCGCTCATCTGGCCGTTTGCCGTGCCGGCTGAAAATTAAATTATGAACCCGATTTACGGTCCGCAGGTTCTGGCCAGTTCTGTTGCCTCCGAACAGCCCAATAAACGGGTTGGGGGCGTACCCTGGAAAGGGTTGTGTCACTTTTCCTGCGACATGAGGCTAGCGGCCTATAGCCAAACGGCCCCGGCTCGCATATGAAACGGCCCCGACATGCCGAAAAGAACAGACATCAAGTCCATCCTCATCATTGGCGCGGGCCCCATCGTTATCGGTCAGGCCTGTGAGTTCGACTATTCCGGCACTCAGGCCTGTAAGGCGCTGAAAGCCGAGGGTTATCGGATCATCCTGGTCAATTCCAATCCAGCCACGATCATGACCGATCCTGAGGTCGCCGACGCCACCTATATCGAACCAATCACGCCTGAAGTCGTCGCCAAGATCATAGCGCGCGAGCGGGCTGAGCGGCCGGGCGAGAAACTGGTCGTGCTGCCGACCATGGGCGGGCAAACCGCGCTTAACACGGCGCTGGCGCTGGACCAGGACGGTACTCTGGCCAAATACGATGTTGAGCTGATCGGCGCGAATGCTGAAGCCATCGACAAGGCGGAAGATCGCAAGCTGTTTCGCGAAGCGATGGACCGGATCGGCCTTGAAAGCCCGCGGGCTGCCATTGCCTCTTCTCCCGAGATCCGCGACGAAGCAGGCCATGTGGTCGGCTATGACCGGGAGACAGGGTTCCTGGAGGCGATGCGCCAGATCGACAAAGTCGGCCTGCCAGCCATCATTCGTCCGGCCTTTACACTTGGTGGTACTGGCGGCGGCGTTGCCTACAACCGTGAAGAATACGAGACGATTGCCCGATCCGGCATCGATGCCTCTCCGGTTGGTCAGATCCTGATCGACGAAAGCCTGCTGGGCTGGAAGGAATTCGAGATGGAGGTGGTCCGCGACAAGGTGGACAACTGCATCATCGTGTGTTCGATCGAGAACGTCGATCCAATGGGCGTTCACACCGGCGATTCCATTACCGTCGCACCCGCACTCACGTTGACCGACAAGGAATACCAGGTCATGCGCGACGCCTCCATTGCGGTGCTGCGCGAGATCGGCGTTGAGACGGGCGGCTCAAACGTACAGTTCGCGGTCAACCCGGATACGGGCCGCCTCGTGGTCATCGAGATGAACCCGCGGGTGTCACGCTC
>JBKEAX010000051.1:0-3185 GCA_047972825.1 Hyphomicrobiaceae bacterium
AGCCATGTCGAATGGTTCGAAGGCAACTTTGAGAGCTACGAGGAAGACAAAAAACGCCGTCTTGGAGATGCCGCGGTGGAGCCTCATCGCATTAAATTCCGCAAGTTTGAACGTTAGAGCAGCGGACAATAATTGTGTTTAATAATGCATGTTCAGCTGAAGTATTCGCGGTTCGGCCTGAAGAACACAGCGAGAAATAGAAGACTTGAAGCGTGAGAGGTAAATCCGAAGATTCGGGACACGCTTTAGGAACCAGACCCTAAGATATATCGCGCCACCCGTTTGCAGCCGAACGGCGCTCGGTTCGCCCTTTCGTGCGGGCGGCCGCGCGCGGCGACGACTCTGTCGTGGCCGGGCTGCGGCGCCGCGCATTGAAACGCGAACGCGACGAGGGCGCGCGCGTATCGAAATGCCGGTTGGGCAGTTCGATGCGGATCACGCACCACGGCAACGTCAGCGCAATCACCCAGACTTCACCTTTGCCGGGTCGCTCATGAAATTCTGCATTGACGGTGCGCATGAAAGCCTCATCGGGCTTGCGGTTAGAGCATGTTTAGCTGAAGTGTGTAGCGGTTCAGCGTGAAAAACATGCTTCAAAGCAAAGAGCATGTTTAGCTGAAGTGTGGTGCGGTAGAGCCGTGAAGAACATGTTCCAAACAAAGAGCTGGAACGTGTTCATGGATCTGCAAAACACAAACACGACCCAGTAACAAAGGAGCGGCACGGGGCAGTACCGCTCCTTCGTGTGGGTCCGGAGCTGTCGTGCGTTCGAGGGAGAGAGTGGTCGCACGCAGCTACCGGATTCGTGAAAGGGTTGAGGTCAAGGCCTACTGGGTTGAAGTGTTGAAGCTGCTCTGCGTGGAACACGCTCCAAGTAACTTCAGTGCCGTAGCGCTAGGAGTTCATCGGCATCTAACCGCGCCATGTTCCACACGCGCGAGGCTTGGTAGTGCACCATCTCCGCGCCCAATTCCATAACGCGAATTTCATCGCGCTTGCCTATGCCGGGGATCACCGCGTTGGCAATACCGTCAGCCGTCGCTGCCGAGCGCACGAGCCAAATGTTCTTGTCGATTTTGGTGTGCTCGGAAGAAACCAGCCGCAGGCCCTCGGCAACCAGGCTGTAGGATTGTGCCGTGTCTTTCTGGGTGTGGGTGACAATGTAGGTCTTTGTCTGAGCAGTATGGGGTGTGTTTGCGAATGCGGCCATGGGGGGGAACTCCGGGGTGCTTGGATCAGGGGGACGTGCCGGCGGATACGCGCGCTGGCAAACGGGAGTGGCTTTACAAACGCATTACACTCAAGTGGGATCCCCTGCCGGCAGGTTTTGGGGTTGGGGCAATGCCGGCAGGGGTTGGGGAAATGAAACGGTGCTTCTTCTCAAACAGATGCGACGCTCAGGCTGCTTGCAACTCTATGCAGGGACGGCAGCGGTTACTACCAGAGCCGGGCGGGCGGATGAGCCTCTGCAGGACTTCAACTGGCGACCCTCAACTGGCCTGCGCGAATGGCAGTTCGGGCTCGTCATCAGCAATAGGTGCAGGTGCGGGGAACGCGACAACATTGCTATCGCCAGCTTCACCAGCATTTGCCTTGGTGATTGAGACACGGCGTTGGCGGAACCAGCGCAGCGACGTGTTCGTTAGAATCGCCTGATCGTCCACGGATTGAATCAGCAGGCCATCATCAGTGTCGAGCAGCGGGCCGAGACGATCAGCCAGCGTTGCCTCGTTTTCATCTGATGTCAGGTACCACGTGCTCTCCAGCGGGCGCGCCCAACGCTCACCTGCCGACATGATTGACTGGGCAATGGCGTGCTTGTTCTGGACCGGATTGGCGAGGTCGTAGGAGATGAGGAACGTGCGCATGGGGGGCTCTCACTTTGGTTCGGGCTGAGTGGGAGGCAAACGCGCTACAAACTCCCGGGGGGATCACTGTGTTCCAACACGGAACGTAAGAAGAACATGCCATGAATCAGCGGGCATGTCCAGCATCAGTTCGAATTTTGTTCTTTTTCAGTTCTCGGTAAGGCGGAACTTAGGGCAACACGGAGCAAATATGGCGGCCGGAGCGCCGTTCCGATTGAAAAGGTTAACAAAAAGTTAATCGAAAAAGCCCAACTGATCGTCGCCCGGTCGCTCGCGCGGGATCCGCCGGTAGCCATAGCTGGTACGGTCGGCAAGACCCGGATAGCGCGCCTTGAAAGCGGCCTCCGCCTTTGCCCGGCTGCCCGGGAAACGCTCACCCCACCAGACCTCGTAGAGTCGCCTGGAATCGCAGCCATACCGCTGGATGAGCACCTTGAGTGGCACCCGCAGCCAGCGCGCAATCCAAATCTCTATGGCATCTGCTTCCATCAGCTTTCTGCATTCGGGACGATTGGCCGACGGCATCTGCGAACTGGCCTTGAGCAAAAACGCTGATTGAAAGGCAGGCGGCATGAAACACTCTATCAAACACAACTGATGACTTGACGCTGAAGCGCGAATGCCATTTGTCGCTTGTAAAGACAGCATTCTCAAGGCGGTTTTCGCGCCCGGCAACATGTCGTGGCGCGTTAGCGCTACAACTCCAACATCTGGTGGTGCGGCTTTGATTCTCTTCCCCGCGATTGACTTGAAAGACGGCCAGTGCGTTCGCCTGAAGCTCGGTGAGATGAGCGAGGCGACTGTCTTCAACGATGATCCTGCCGCTCAGGCCCGGATGTTTGAATCCCAGGGATTTGAATATCTCCACATCGTCGATCTGAACGGCGCCTTCGAAGGCAGACCTGTCAACGCCGCAGCGGTTGAGGCAATCCTGGGTGCGATTGAAATGCCCGCGCAATTGGGTGGCGGTATCCGTGATCTCAAAACGATTGAGATGTGGTTGGAAAAGGGCATCCGCCGCGTCATTCTCGGCACCGTTGCCGTGCGCGATCCCGATCTCGTGCGCGAAGCCTGCAAGAAGTTCCCAGGCCAGATTGCCGTCGGCATTGATGCCAAAGGCGGCAAGGTTGCGGTTGAAGGTTGGGCCGAGACAAGCGAACTGACGGCAGTCGCACTCGCACGCCGCTTTGAAGACGCCGGTGTCGCCGCGATCATTTATACTGACATCGAACGTGATGGCGTGCTGAAAGGCTTGAACTTGCCAGCAACGGCTGAACTGGCGCGCGCCGTCAAGATACCCGTAATCGCCTCAGGCGG
>JBKEAX010000056.1:0-9181 GCA_047972825.1 Hyphomicrobiaceae bacterium
GATTGTCATGCCCATGAGGCCGGCGTCGGTGAGATCGGCGACATTGGGCCAGCAATAATTGCGTGTCTGGTCCCATTCGGCGGCGCGAGGTGCAAATTTTGCCGCCAGGTCACGGGCGATGGCGCGATAGGCTTCTGTGTTTTTGTTGTCAAGCATGTCATTGAACCTGGTTTTGGACTGTTGCAGCAGGTCCATTGTCATAGCAGCAGGCAGGCACTCAAGCGAACATGCTGTTGGTAGGGGCCGGACACAATACCGATAGATCCCAGCCAGGCTGGGTTTGTTTATCAATCTGCCTTTACAACCGTTGCGAGGCGACGGCTCATTGTTTCAACTCCCAATCGGCGCAATTGCTCCAGGCGTCCGGTGAGCGATGCTTCGTCCGTGCTGGCAACAATGACACGTTTGGCTGGTGACAAGGCCATGGCAGTGCTGCTTGAGCAGCCGTCCGCGCGTTGCATCAATGCCTTTTTTTCGTCGATCTGATGGCCCAACAAGTTGTATTCCTGAAGTTTGTCGTTATTGCAAACCCGCCGCATACTTTTGCGTGACATGCATCAGCTGTGTCGGCTTTCAGCGTGTGCCGGTGCGCTTCCTGTCCCACGTGGACGCTCTATGATGGCGCCACACATTTTCGAAAGGTTTTGCTCATGCGCATGTTGGTTTGGGTCGTAGCGAGCGCAACTTTGTTTCTGGGCACAACGTTGAGCGGAAACATAAGTGTTGCCGAACAGGTGAATATTGGCGGAACAGCAGTGGAGTTGGTGGCTCCGGAAGGTTATTGTGCGCTCGAAGAGGCGCACGCTGCCGACCAGCGCTTGCTCGGTGTCGTTCGTATCGGCATTGGCGCTACCAACAGGCTTCTCGGCATGTCGGCGGATTGCGACCAGTTGAAAAAAATCCGCGCTGGCGAGCAGTCGTTTCTGGTGGATTATCTGCAGTACCAGACGCTCACGCAGATGATGGACGAGGAGCTTCCTGGTGAGCCTGACACGTTTGTGAAACAGGTCTGTCATATGCTGCAAACCCAGGGCGATCAGATCATGGCTAAGGTCGGACCTGTCATTACAAAGCGCATCGAAGCCGCAATCAAGAATGCCAAGATTAATTCCATGAACATGGTGGGTGTGCTCGCGCAAGAGCCGGAGGTCTGCTACTTCGGCGCAATAATCGGAGGCGTCAGTCAAGCGGGAAACAAGCTTATCCAGCTTTCGATAGGCGCTGTCACGGTCGCGAATGGCAAGCTCATCTATGTTTTTTTGTACGCACCCTACGAAAGCGCGCAGGATGTGGATGCCGCGTTGACGCGGCATAAGAAAAACGTCGCGGCGTTTCGCTTGCAGAACAAGTGATGGCGTGCTGCTCAGTTTGATTGTCGGCTATTTGCCGTTTCGGTAATGAACGTATGCCTTGATGCATGCGGTTGCCTTGCGTGGGGCAATGCGCGCGGCAGTGTTCGATGGGTGCGCGGGATAGCGATTTCCTGAATGAACTTGCGGCGAATGGCGCGGGCAAAATCCTCGTAGCCTTCCGCCGTGATGACGAACGCGCCATTGCCACCCATGACGTGGCGCTCGTACCACAGGGTTAGCGTGTTGGCGTCATCTTTTGACGGAAGTGGAAACTCAGACTGGGCCGAGCCTGGAGCGCGGTTCCAGCGCTGCAGGGGCGCTTGTGTGCCGTCTTCAAGGATAGGCAGCCCATTGATGATTGCGCCGTCCGCTACGAGGCGGTCGCGCTGCTCACGCACATGCTCGATGGAGGTGCAGTTGTCAGCCCCATCGCCTGACACGTCGATGACAATGCGATTAGTCTTCACGGGCACTGGATTAAGCGTAACGTCCGCTAGATATTTCAACATGCGGCCGAGGCATGTGTATTCACCGGAAGAGGTGGGCAGCGAGCGCAGCATCTTGGCGACGGCGGCAGCGTCAGATGCGCTTGCGATCCATGTCCAGGGCAGCAGCACGCGTGGGCGATCGGCCCAACCGACCAACGTAAACAGGATGGCGTGATGCGGACCGGACGTGATTACACGTATGACGCCTGGGTCCTCAAGTGCCTTGGCGATACCTTCCATCTGCAGCCGATAACGGTTCTCATCTACGGATTGAGAGATGTCGACGGCCATGACAAGCGCAGTGTCGACGGCATCATCGGTGGCGGCTGTCTGTTTTGCGGTGACGAGCAGTAAGAGGGCGACCGCAGCAAGCAGGCATGCGAGCGTCTGAATTGCGTTGGGCGCATGGCATGTGCGCATGGGGCTTCCCGATTTATCGAACTTGTTTGGGCGGGCACCGCAACCGCTGCGGATTGGGAAAAGCTATCCTCCAGCGCAAGGCTTCGCAATGCAGCCGATGACTTGCATCGCAGGCTAGGGTCCGAACCCTAGTGACGCAGTTGGGCGCGCCAATCCTGACGCGCCCTTGTGTTTTTCTGCTTGTGACGAAGGTGCTCAGTTGGCGCTGGCGTAGCGAGTGACTGAACGTCGCTTTATAGCTGCCTGCTTTCTTGCCTTCCGCGAGGCTGCATATTTCCTCGATTTACGAGAGTTCCTGGATGCATAGCGTTTTTTGGACGAACGTTTGGCATAGCGTCCTGAGCCCTGGCATTTGTGAAATCGAATACGCGGGCCGTTGTCGATATGGATGTGGTGCATGCCGCAGCTATAAGTGCCGACGCCGCCGCTATGGTTGCGCTTCAACCAAGCCGCAACCTGACGGTATTTGCCGCGTGGCGGAGTGAAGTCAACGGCGCGGCAAGACGCATGGTAGCTGCGGCGGCCGCTGCCAGCGATGCGGGCGCCGGGACGATGCGTGGAAATGACCTTGATTGGTCCAAATTTGGCGCGAATCTGATTTAGCTTTGCTGCGAGTGATGCCGGCAAGCAGCCTGCTGTGGCGCTGGTGGACGGCAGGGCAATCGAGGTCAAAAGTGCAATAATTGCGAGTGCGCAGACGCGCAGCACAGTATGTGTTTTCAAGTTCATGATCAGCTCTCCCCTTATTTTGGGTTTCCGTCTGGCCCTTTCTGCAGGGCCGAAGGCGGTTAGAAGGAGAGGCGTGTCAGATGCAAGACTTCGCGCAGAAATTGCGGCGATTTGTCATAAAAAACAACTTGTTGTTGAAACACGCTGCAACATTACGTGAGAAATACTGGGGTTTTCATGCATGAATGTCGCAGCATGACGAGGCGGCCACTCATCGTTTCGCAGGTCTTCTGTTGAGGGTGGTGGATGGCCGCTCGCCCGGTGCTGCGCAGCGCGCTATAAGCGTGCAATGACGACACAAGAACCTTTGCACCCCAATCCCACCGTGAACGTTGGCAAGGTTGCCTTCGCAAACGACAGACCGATCGCTGTCTTGGCTGGGCCTTGCCAGATGGAAAGCCGCGCGCATGCGCTCGAAATGGCGTCTGCGTTGAAGGAGATTTCCGCACGGTTGGGGTTTGGTCTCGTCTACAAGACGAGTTTCGACAAGGCTAATCGCACGTCTTTATCTGGACAGCGGGGCCTTGGGTTTGACAAGGCATTGGCCGTGTTTGCCGAGATACGTGAGTCGCTTGGCCTGCCGGTCGTGACAGACGTGCATGATGCGGCTCAGTGCGGGCCGGTTGCGGAGGTTGTCGACATTCTGCAAATCCCGGCCTTCCTATGTCGCCAGACAGACCTGCTCATTGCCGCGGCAAAAACAGGCAAGGTGGTGAAGGTCAAGAAGGGACAATTCCTGGCGCCGTGGGACATGAAGAATGTCATTGCAAAGGTGACGGGTTCGGGAAACGCCAACGTCATGGTGACGGAGCGCGGTGTTTCGTTCGGCTATAACACGCTGGTCGTTGATATGCGCGCGCTGTCGATCATGGCGCAATTTGGTGCGCCGGTTATTTTCGATGCCACGCATTCGGTGCAACAGCCAGGCGGGCAGGGCACAAGCTCGGGTGGTGACAGAACATTCGTCCCGGTGCTGGCGCGCGCGGCGGTGGCAGCTGGTGTTGCCGGGCTTTTTATAGAAACACACCAGGACCCTGATCATGCGCCGTCCGATGGGCCCAACATGGTTCCGCTCAACCAGTTCGAAGGGCTCGTGCGCGAGTTGATGGAGATCGATGCCGTGGTCAAGGCGCAACGCGCGGCGACATGACTTCCAGCCCGATGTCGTTGAGGCGCAATTGCGATAACGTGCCTGATGCTACGCAAGCGATCAGGCGATAGAGCGGGCTGTAGAATGGGCCACGCTTGCGCTCACCGCTTTGTTTCGCCTGTTTCTGGATGTCGGTGTTCGGTTGCCAGCCCCATGGTCCAGCGCGTGGCGAAGAAGTAGGAGTAGTTTGAGACCCGCACGCCGAGCTTGACCAGCATTGCCATGGGGAAGGGAAAGGCGATTTCATATTTCTCTTTCTCAAGACCTCGAATGATGCGGTCGACGGCAGGTGCAAGCGCCATAAGCCCTGGCATGGGCACGTCAAGCCCGTCGGTCAACTCGGTCTCTACATAGCCGGGATTTATGACGGTCACCTCAATGCCCTTGTCTTCCAGGTCGAGATAGAGGCATTCTGCCAGGGAGCGCACCGCCGCTTTGGTTGGCGCATAGTGAGCCGCTCGGGGAAAGCCGCGGTATCCAGCAAGTGAACCCATAAGGGCAATGTGACCGCTGCCTCGCGCCACCATCGCCGGGATGATGGCCTCCAGGGCATTACCCATTCCAATGACGTTGGTTTCAAATGCGGTGCGAAACGCATCTGCATCAAAACGGGTTGCTTTTTTGAACTTACCAATTCCGGCATTGAGGATGACAAGATCAGGAACGCCCAGCGTCTTTACGATCTGATTGACGACCGCGGCACTTTTTTCCTTGTCGCGCACGTCGAGTGGGAAGGCATGCAGACGTGCGGATGTTGCGCACAGATCATCCAGTTTTTCAGCTGAACGCGCGGATACAGCAACGCTGCATCCCCTTTGCGCAAGACGGCGGGCGATCTCGCGGCCCAGCCCGCCTGACGCTCCTGTGATCCAGACAGTGGACCAGGGCGGTGGAGGTTCAATCGGTGTGGTATTGTTCATATGCTACGGTTCAATTCCAGGCGTCAGGATGGTCTTGCCATCCCGTTTGGTTGTTTCCCGGGTGGGGCAGAGCATTGATCGTTGGTAATGTTGAGATAAGCAGCCACATGCATATTTACGATGATGAGATCGCATGCTTGGTTAATACAGAAAAAAGCCACGCTCATTTGGGACACAGCGGACAAGGTGTTTGAAATCAGGTTGCGCAGGGGCAAGGCCTCAGGGTATGTGCTGCTGCGCTCAGCGCCGAAACCAGACAAGATCGATGAGGCTGAATAGTGGGTAAGCGTCAGGGAGCTGACGGGTCATTCACCGGAGCATTCAGGCTGCGTTAGGTTGGGGTTGTTGCACTGCATCAGGTATATTTGGTTTCGTTGCCTGAAAGTTTCGCCAAGGTTATTGCAGGTCAACTCATCTGCGCATATTGTGACATGGTGATGCAAACACCGGCGCCTCGGTCCGTATAATGGGCTGCAAGGACAAAAAGAGTGTGTCTTGGGAGTTTACCTAAGCCAAAGGCGTAGGGATTTTCCATCAAGCAGTGGTGATTGGTGACGCATTGCGGGGACGTACGCGCAATTCTTGCGCGATACGTCACTAGGCCAGGGAGAGGAATACCATGAAAAGTAGACGCCTTATCGGCGCCATTGCGGTTGGATGCGCGGCAGTATTTGCTTCGTTGACAGTCGCTGGACCTGCCTTAGCGCAGGAAGATGCATCCAAAGGCATTGAAGAATACCGGAAAATGATGGCGGAAGATCCGTTCGCCAATCCGGGTCTTTTGTTCGTTGATGCGGGTGAGGCGTTATGGACGGAAAAGCGCGGAACTAAGAATGTTTCGCTGGAGGGCTGCGATCTTGGCAAGGGCCCTGGTGTGCTTGAAGGTGCGTTTGCGGAATTGCCGCGGTACTTCAAGGATGCCGACAAGGTCATGGACGTGGAGAGCCGGATTCTTTGGTGCATGGAAAATCTCCAGGGCCTAGACACCAAGCCGGTCATCAAAGGCGCATTTTCCAAGCGCGGAGCGGGCGGCAGCGAAATGGAATTTCTGGCTTCATTCGTTGGCTCCAAGTCAAACGGAATGCCGATGAAATCGCAATTGTCGCATCCCAAGGAGAAAGAGGCTTATGCCTTAGGCGAGGCGCTGTTCTACATGCGCGCAGGGCCGCATGACTTCTCCTGCCAGACATGCCACGGCACGACTGGGACACGCATTCGTTTGCAAGAGCTGCCTTACCTGGCTGAACCAAGCTCCGATGCTAAAAAGATGGTAACGACGTGGCCAGCCTATCGTGTGTCGCAGGAGCGGGTCCGCACCATGCAGCACCGTATGGCGGACTGCTACCGGCAAATGCGTATGCCAAGAGTTGGTTTCGGCTCCGATGCAGTGACCGCACTCATCACCTTCCTGGCCAAGCAGGCCGATGGTGGTGAAATTCAAGTCCCGGCACTGAAGCGCTGATTGGCAGGAGCGAAAAGACATGAAAAAAATTATCATCGCATCCGCGCTTGTCGCGCTTGGATTGGGTAGCAGCTTGGCTCTCGCGGAGGGCGTTTCCGACAAGGATCTGCAAAAGCTCATCGCTTCAAGTTGGAAGAACCCCAACAAAGACAATCCTGAAGGTGCCAAGCCTGACTGGGCATCACGTCTCGTTCAAGGTGAAATGCAAAAGGTTTGCAGCAAGGCCCGCAATGAGCCCGATAAGGCTGCGGCGGCGAAGCTGATGAAGGAAGCCAAGGCCGCAATCAAATATCCCAAGGATGGGAAGTTCCTCGGCGATTGGAAGAATGGTGAGAAGATCGCCCAGAACGGCCGGGGTCTGCGTTATAACGACACGGTCGATGGTCCCTCGGGCGGCAATTGCTATGCATGTCACCAAATCGACAAAGCTGAATTGGCCTTCGGGACGATTGGTCCGTCTTTGGCGGAATATGGCAAGTTGCATGAGTTCACAGAGGAAGCCAACAAGGCGACCTACGAAAAGATCTATGACTCGCATGCCGGCATAACCTGCTCGAACATGCCGCGCTTTGGCACGCAGGGGATCTTGTCGATTGAACAGATCAAGGATGTTACTGCATTGTTGATGTCGAAGGATTCGCCGGTCAACAAGTAGGACGTGGGCTCTGGATAGCTTTTCAAGGAAAAGGGCAGCGCTTAATCGTGCTGCCCTTTTTGTTTGGGTGAATGCTTGGCTCCGATTGCATGTGATGGTTGATGGGGGATGGGGTGTTCGCAGTTGCAGCAACGGATTGACGCTGGTGGATGTGTGCCGTGCGTGACCCGTTCAAGATTGTTCACGACACTGTACGAACCTTTGCGGTTGTGCACCGCTATCTTGCGATATTAGAATGTTTGGGTCCTGCCATGGTGTGTGAGCCCAGCCTTGCGTTGGTCTTGAACCACCGCCACGCCCTGACCAACAATAATAAAGCCTGATTATCGTTGAAGCTGGTGCTCAAACCCGAGCACCCGAGGAAGGAAACGCCTAATGCACTCCCGTCGCGATTTTCTACAGCTTGCGGCCATTACGGCAGCCATGACCGGTTTTTCTGGCAATCTGACCCGGTTGGCGGCCCAACAAAAACTCTCTCAGGCAGACCTGCTGAGGTTTGACTCCAAGGGGCAGGTGACACTGCTGCATCTCACCGACATCCACGCACAGCTAAAGCCGATCTACTTCCGGCCGCCGTCCGAAAATTTTGGTGTTGGGGCCTATGAAGGCATTCCGCCGCATCTCGTTGGCGAAGAGTTTTTGAAGCACTTCAGTATTCCAGCCGACAGCGCTCTGGCGTACGCCCACACCATGGTCGACTACGTCAACATGGCGAAGACTTATGGCCGGCTGGGCGGGCTTGACCGGATCGCCACGCTTGTCAAGGCCATTCGTGCAGACCGTGGCGAGGACAATGTGCTGCTCCTTGATGGTGGTGATACTTGGCAGGGTTCCTACACCTCGCTCAAGACCAACGGTCAGGACATGGTCGATTGCATGAAGCTGCTGAAGCCCGAGGCCATGGTTGGTCACTGGGAATTCACATTCGGTGAGGACCGCGTCAAGGAACTGATTGATCAGATGGGCTATGCCTTCCTGGGTGGTAACATCGTCGATAACGATTTCGAAGAGCCGGTTTTTGAATCGACCTACACGGTCGAAAAGGGTGGCGTGAAAGTTGCGGTGATCGGGCAGGCATTCCCGTATACGCCGATTGCCAATCCACGCTGGATGATGCCGAAATGGTCATTTGGCATTCGTCCTGAACGGGTTCAGGAGCACGTTGACAAGGCGCGTGAAGACGGCGCCGAAGTGGTTGTGCTCTTGTCGCACGATGGTTTCGATGTTGATCAGAAGCTGGCGACGGTCGTCAACGGTATCGATGTCATCCTCACCGGCCACACGCATGATTCCATTCCCAAGGCGATTGAAGTCGGCAACACGATTCTGCTGTCGTCGGGTTCGCACGGTAAGTTCCTGGGCCGTGTTGATCTCGAAGTGAAGGATGGCAAGGTCGTTGGCTACAATTCCGGCATGATCCCCGTCTTCTCCGATGCGATTGAGCCTGACAAGGAAATGGCTGCCAAGATAGATGAGGTGCGCGCGCCCTATGAGAAGGATTGCGCACGTGTGCTTGGCAAGACGGAGGGGCTGCTGTATCGACGCGGCAACTTCAATGGCACATGGGATGATCTTATCTGTCAGGCATTGCTCGAGGAGCGTGACGCGGAGATTTCACTGTCGCCGGGCTTCCGTTGGGGTACGACGCTGCTGCCGGGCCAGGACATCACCATTGATGATCTCTACACTCAGACCTCGATGAGCTACCCGAAAGTTTATCGGTCGGAATTCACCGGGGCGCAGCTCCACGAGATCATGGAGGACGTCTGCGACAACCTCTTCCATAAGGATCCGTTCTATCAGCAGGGTGGCGACATGGTCCGTGTCGGGGGCATGGGCTATACCTGCGCACCCAAGGAAGAGAAGGGCAAGCGCATCACTGATATGACATTCCTGAAGACCGGCGAGAAAATCGATCCGGATAGGAAATATGTCGTCGCGGGCTGGGCATCGGTGAACGAGAATACCGAAGGCCCGGCGATCTACGACCTGATGGAGAAATACA
>JBKEAX010000500.1:0-2201 GCA_047972825.1 Hyphomicrobiaceae bacterium
AGCTCATTCAACCAATCGCGCTGTCAGCTTCCGCCACCGCCACCAGTTTTTTCAAGGTTTCAAACGTTGAAGAATCCAAGCGGCTATCAATGCAAGCGGGCCGCCAATGCAACTGGAAAGCGCGCAAGACAAATGCGGTTTGCACATCAAGTACGCCGGTTTGTTCGACACCATATCCGTAGCGCATCAAAAGGGCTTGCGCCTCTGCGACCTCATCGCATGAGGTATCTGTTTCAATAACCCAGTCACCCTTGCATATCGGTTCGGGAGCGACCCAACGGCCCACACCTGACTGTGCCAGCAGCTTCCAGTCGAACTTTTCTCCCGGATCCACCTTCCGATGCGGTGCCACGTCGGAATGCGCCAGCACACGCCCCTTTGCGATCCTGTGTCGCTTTACGATGTCGGTGGAAAGACGCATCACTGCATCCATTTGAGCTTGGGGGAACTCCGGATAACCATTCTGATGGCCGGGGTTGTGGATCTCTATACCGATGGAGCAGGAATTAATGTCGGTGGCGCCGTCCCAGTAGGATAGCCCTGCGTGCCATGCGCGCATTTCCTCCGCGACCATCTGGGTGATCGTGCCGTCCTCGGCGATGACGTAGTGGCACGAGACCTTGCTCTCCTCGCATGCCAGCCAATCGATCGCCTTTTTTACGGATGCCATGCCCGTGTAGTGCAGAAGCAGCAGATCAGGCTGGAAACCAGGCCGCCGTGGCTCGGTGTTCAAAGCTGGATGCAGTGCATTGACGTGCGGGCTGTCCGGTGCGCTCAAGGGCAGACATCTGGTCATGCGCCGCTCCCTGACGTCATGCCGGTATCAGGCTTATCTGGCGGCCCCATTGCGGCCTGAAGGCGCCGCTCGGCGCGTTCTTTCAAAACGGCGTCATAGGCGGCATTGATCGCCGATAGTTTTCTGTCTGCCATGGCCTGGAATTCACGCGGCACGCCATGAGCCGCCAGCCGGTCCGAGTGATTTTCCATGGCGAGTTTGCGATAAGCGATCTTGAGATCGCCATCAGAGATATCGTGGGGCAGGCCGAGAACCTTGTAGGGGTCATTGGGATCAACCACGAACATCCGCCTGATGTCACGGTAATGAATCTCGTCGTACCCGAAAATTCCGGCGACCGCCTGAAGGAACGTTTCCTCGTCGTGGTGAAGCACGCCGTCGGCAGAAGCGACATGGAACAGGCACTCGAACACGTCATGCTTCAGATCCGGATCTTGGGCCAACAAATCGGCTATCTGATGCGCGTATTGCTCGTAGCCCGCCACATCCCGCTGCGCCAGATCAAAAACACGGCGCACGGCGTCGCGCTGATCGTCCGGCACGTGGAACCATCGCTCAAATGCATCCAGCTCAGCCGCCACAGCCACACCGTCGGCTTTCGCCATTTTCGCGGCAAGTGCCACCAGCGCCATCGTGAATGCAGTTCTTTGATGTGAGGGTGTGGGGCAACGGGTGCCATCAAGGCCGAAAGCTGCCGCCAACCGCCGAAATGCACCGCTGCGGCCTTTGTTGCGCCGCACAGCAAATATCGATTTGAGTTTTGCCCAAAGCACCTTAGCCAAGCCCCTCTCACACGCATCCGGTCTTCAATGCTGCAACGCCAAAGCTGAATCGCATGACACTACAGATGTAGAATGATCCACAGGGCAACACGAAGTGAAACATATTTCATCATCATTGAATTGACGTTCTGACCTGATTGAGCACACTGGCAATTGCTCCGATTATCAGGAGTGGCCTCGCATCGGGTAACATTGCCGCATGCGGGAGAGATGCAGGCACGATACGGCTCCGGTCAGTGGATCCTTCACGATAGGGGCCGGGGACGGGTTCAGGGCGCCGCCAAGAGCGTCGAGTTTGGGGATTGTTAACGCTTTGTAGTGCATGTGCCGCAGGGCGTATTGACGCCAAGTTTTGCACTGTTGGAGGAGGCCGGTATGAGGAGTTTGATTTTTGCAATTTGTGCTGCAGCGTTGTTCGCTGTGTGGGCAAGTGGCGTAAAGGCCGGGGCCCCAGATAGCCTGCTCCCTCATAGCCACCAGGCGCACATCGTCAAGTGAATACAGTGACGATTTCAGGAGCTGACGGCTATCTATCAGGCAATTGATTTGCGGGGGCCGGCGCAACGTGCGTGATGCCCCTACAATTGTTGCGCGCCATGCGCATCGCGAATTTCCAAGTTCGC
>JBKEAX010000067.1:0-8610 GCA_047972825.1 Hyphomicrobiaceae bacterium
TTCGCGAATGGTCACGACATCGGCTGGAAAGGTGCGCCGCGGTTCAACCCGACATAACTTGATGCTAAGCCTTGGCGGCGTTTTCTGAATTCCTATTTGTCGCTCTTGTGAGCCCTCACGCCTAGATCGCGTTCACTTTTCACGGAATCGCGAACGCGCTCTATTTCCTTTTTATTTTGAGCATGTTCTTCACACCGAACCGCATACACTTCGGCTGAACATGCTCTAATTATGACTCCACAGAACCGAGGTGTTCGGAGCCTAATTCACCATTCTCTATTGGTTTAGAGCGCGCTTCTCTTCCGTTTCCGACGCGATCCAGGCGATGAAGGCTTGCGCGCCTCCAGAAACAGGAAGCACGAGAATTGCCGGATTGTCGTAGGGATGCAGCACGGCGACACGGTCGATAACGGCCTGTGCGCGGGCCTTGCGCGTCTTTATCAGCACTGAAACCTCGGGCTCTGACTGGCGGGCTCCATTCCAGTTGTAGATCGACGTTATTTCTCCCAGCACGTTGACGCAGGCTGCAAGTTTGTCATCGACCAATTCACCAGAAATTCTTAACGCTGTGTCACGATCTGGAAATGTAGCGTAAACCAATACCGGCGCATTCTTTTCATCCGGCGCATCGTGTTCCATCATTGGGCCTTTCGGGAATGTGGCTTTGGTTCAAATAAAACCCGGTTGGTTTTCATGGAATCGCAAACCGGCTCTATACCTTCTATTTGTGCGCGTCCCTCCCTCTGAGCCACCGCACACCTCGGCTACACATGCTCTGGCAACAACTGCACTATCACGATATTCGATTACGAACGTCAAACCGGCCGCTCAATGTCACCAGTAAATAAAAACACACCATCCACGCCGCGAACGTATGAGAAAATTGCGTTTGTCGCGAGCGAGGTGGTCGAAGCCCATCGCGCCCTGCGGCGCCTTGCGCACCGTTACGGCAACGTCAAACCTCAGGATGCTGACGCTATTGTCGCCCTTGGCGGTGATGGATTGATGTTGCAGACGCTGCACGCGTACATGAACGAACAGATCCCGATTTACGGCATGAACCGCGGATCGGTTGGGTTCTTGATGAACGAGTACAGCGAGGACGACCTGATCGAGCGCCTCGCCAACGCGGAGAGAACGCGCATCCATCCCTTGTCGATGATCGCCTATGACAGAGACGGCAAGGCCCACAAAAGCCTCGCGATCAACGAGGTTTCAGTTTTCCGCGAACGCTTCCAGGCCGCCAAGCTGCAAATTTCAATAGATGGAACGGTGCGGCTTCACGAACTGATTTGCGATGGTGTTCTGGTCGCTACGCCTGCAGGTTCAACCGCCTACAACCTGTCAGCGGGGGGGCCATTACTGCCGATCTACGCACCCTTGCTTGCCCTAACCCCCATCAGCCCGTTTCGCCCCCGGCGCTGGCCGGGGGCGCTTTTGTCGAACAAGACCCAAATCACCATTTCTGTGATTGAACCGGAAAAGAGGCCCGTCAGCGCCACCGCAGACCACAACGAAACGCGTGACATACGCCGTGTCGAGATCGAACAGGCTCATGCCATAGACCTCTACATGATGTTCGATCCCGGCCACGATCTAGATGAGCGCGTGATCTCCGAGCAATTCCGGCTTTGAGTTCCCAAGCCTGTAAAAACGGCCGGTTAACCCTACCTTAGACGTCACCCCTGCCAATGCGTGACGACGTCGTTCAGTGCCGGGCGCGGCCGTTCATCCGGTTTTGTCGCGCTGGAGCCGATGTAGACGAAAGCAGCCACGCGCTCATTCTCCGCCAGCCCAAGCTCCTGCCGGATAAGTGGGCTGTACGCGATCCACTCGGTCAGCCAGTTTGTCACGAAGCCCATCGCATTGGCGGCAATGCAGAGGTTCATCGCCGCCGCGCCTGCTGAAAGGATTTGCTCCCATTCAGGCGCGCCCGGCTTTTCCTCAATGCGAGAAATCACTGCAATGACCACGGGCGCCCTTAGAAAACGTTTGCGCTCGGTGTCGAGACGAATTTCAGACGGTGCCATCGTATCCTCGGCCTCGCATGCCTTTGCGATACGCTCACCAAACCGTGTACGCGCTTCGCCAGCAAACACGATAAACCGCCAAGGTACCAATTTCTTGTGGTCGGGCACGCGCGAGGCTATCGTCAAAAGCTCTTCCAGTTGCGAAGGGGTTGGCCCAGGTTCCGCCATCAAATCGGGTTTGACGGAGCGGCGCGTTCGCAGCAGCCTAAGTGTCGCCTCGTTCATAAGTCTCTCCATGTCCACGATACTGCCACGTATTATTCTGGCAATAAGGTTCCCCCAGGGCTCGCTAACTCAATTTCGGTTCTGATACAAATGAACAAGCACTACAACCAGCCACGCTGACCCAAACCAGCAGCGGTTCGATTCCCGCTGCATGGGCAAATGCAGCAAAGACCGAACGCTGAACCGATGTGGAGCCCGAGCCATGAGCACCAGAAGCACTGTCCGGAGCCTGGGACGTGTCTGCTCCGGCTTGTTGTGTGCCACGACGTTAGCTGTGGCAGCACCACTGACGGCACATTCACAACAGACCGATGCTGACAGCACTCATGCCGCTGTCGATCAACTCCCCGCACTTGTCTTGATGGTGGATGGTTCGGGATCGATGTGGGGCGGGCTTGGCCGTGATGGAACAAGCAAGCTCAACGCCACGACCGCAGCCATAAAAGCCCTACTGCCGGAATTATCCCGCACCCGCCGCATCGGACTTTCCACCTTTGGCCCAGGCTGCCGTACAGCTGCAATGGACGTCGCTCCAACGCAAAACAACCAACCCGAAATCAATGCCGCACTGGATAAATTCAATCCGCGCGGTAAAGGCCCCATTGCTGCCGGTCTCCAAGCCGCCTCTGAAACATTTTCTGAAGCTGGGGTCGGCGACATCGTGCTGATCCACGATGGCCTTGACAATTGTGGTGCGGACGCCTGCGCAATGGCCGCATCCATTCATGCGGCCAAGCCAGATCTGAAAATCAGCACGATCTCAATAGAACTGAATGAAGCGGACTCCGCAGCGATTGCTTGTGTCTCTCAGGCGACTGGCGGTTACGCCTTTAATGCAAAAACGCCTAGCGACGTGACACAAGCCCTCACCGAGATTGCCAAGAAAATCGAAACACCTGGGAGTGCCGCTCCCAAACAGGCAGCCGTCACTCCAAGCACTGCCAAGAGCCAGGACAATCAGGCTGCGACGGGGCCGCCGAGGCTGATAGCTGCGGCAAAACTCGTTGCGGGTGGCAAGCAGGCTTCCACACCTCTGTCCTGGCGCATCATGGAGGCCGATGGAGGCCGGGTCATTCACGAAACGGTGGCACCATCCATTGTTGTGCCACTTGAGCCCGGAGTTAAGATCGTTGAAGCCAGCAGCGGCAAGATTACCGTTTCTGAACACGTTGAAATCAAACCGGTCGGCGGCACCAATCTGGATTTGATCCTTGATGCCGGGATCGTCCGTTTCGACACCGGCGCAAAGCGCCTTGCCAGCGATGCCGATGAACCCCTTATCCGCCTCGATGCATTTGGAACACAAACACAGAATGGCAGCGGAGATCAGGATCCGGCCGGCGCAACACCGCTTTGGATCGCCCGTGGCAAGGCGATCGAAGCCTTGTTGCCCCCAGGAGAATACCGGGCCGTGGCACGTTATGGCCTTGCTGCCGCGTCGGCACGGGTCACTGTGACCGCTGGCGCAGACCTCAATCTGACTTTGCCTCTCGAAGCGGGGCGCCTGGAGTTAAAGACACGACCTGCCGGTACGAAAGATGTGGTCTATCGCATTTCTGTCGATGACACCGAACAGCCTGGAGGCCGCCGGGAGATTGTCTTTTCTGCATATGCGCAACCTTCGTTCGTACTCTCGACAGGTAGCTATTACGTGACAGCGACGTCAGGCGCGGAGACCATACAGAGAGTTGTTGCCGTCCGCTCAGGCGATGTGAGCAGCGAGGAATTCGTGTTCGGACTTGCAAAACTCCAAGTGGCGGCAACACTGAATGGTGCGGGCCTTGGACAGCAGCCGCTTTCGCTCACCATACAGCGGCAGGACAGCGAAGGCGCGCGCGCCCTGGAACCGCCCGACCTGCAACCAGTCTCTCCCGGTGAAATTGTGAGCTTACCGGCAGCCACGTATCGCATCACACTGCAATACGGGCTGTATAACGCGCGCATTGCCCGCAGTGTCCGGCTGGAACCAGGTGCTAGCGAAAAAGTTGCAATGGACCTCAAGACATCTGAAATCCAACTTGATACCACCGCCAGCGACGGCACAATGACTGGTGCGGTCTGTACGTTGCGCTCGCAAGACGGCGCAATTGTCTGGCGCACCGTCAAGGCCCGCTCCCATGTCGTTGTCGATCCCCAAACATATTCTTTCAACTGCAAAGCAGGTAAAACGTTGCGCGAGGTTTCAGTGACGACAGCTGCCGGGCAAATTACGCGCGTAACACCATTCGCCATAAGCCAGCAATGAAGAGAAGGACTACGCGGCACCCCGTTAACACCCTGACAGCCAGTGATTTCTCAACTGTTGTACGAAACGCCACCATGATGTGGTCACACTTGCCCGTATGCCTTTTCGTTTTGGTTGAGATGCATCCCTTGCTCAGGATCATTCAGGTTAGGATCCAATGATGCTGCCGTCATTGCCACGATTTTCTCGCGCCAAACGTTCTGGAATTCCTGTGGAATGTCTTGCGCGCCACGCCCAGGCAATTGCGATTGTTATTGGTTTTGCCGTGGCTACCGTGGTGCCTGCGAACGCCCAGTCACCCGAAGGTTGGAGCATGGATCTTGACTTGACCCCGGCGATACCAAAACCGCCTGACGAGGGCAAAACCACGGTCAAAAAAAATAACAAGTCGAAAAAGAATGGCGCCGCATCATCTTCTGCGAACACCTCCCACCTTCAATTGACAGCACAGTTGACCGCTGACGGCCAGCGTATCGAGGAAGACGTCGTCTGGCGCATTTTCAAGGAAGGCAGCAGCCCTGGAACCCTGGGCAAAATGCTGGCCAAGCGTAACGAGCCCTCTCCAATGGTCGCGCTTGAGCCTGGCATCTATGCCATTAACGCATCTTTTGGCCGCGCAAATCTTACTCGGCGCATAACAGTCGGGGACGGCGTACAGACCACCGAACCGTTTGTTTTGAATGCAGGCGGCCTGCGCGTCCGCATCGCCGCGATTACCGGGACGTTGGAAGGCAGCAAGGCGCATTACGACATTTTCACGGATGAACGCGACCAACGCGGCGAAAGGGCCGTCGTCCTCGGCCAGGCCAAGCCAGGCACCATCATCAGGCTGAACTCAGGGATCTACCACATCGTTTCCAAACTCGGTGATGCCAATGCCACGGTCGATGCCGATGTCACCGTCGAGGCTGGCAAGCTCACGGAAGCGACGGTCAGCCATAAAGCAGGCCGGGTCACATTAAAGCTCGTCACACGACAGGGCGGTGAGGCTCTTCCTGATACGCAATGGAAAATTGTGACCTCTGAAGGCCAGGATGTAAAAACAAGCGTTGGCGCCCTACCCTCGCATATTCTCTCTCCTGGGCGGTACGTCGCCGTGGCGACATCGCAAGGCCAAGTCTACCGCCGTGATTTCGAAGTCTCCGATGGGCAAAAAACCGAAGTTGAGGTTCTGCGGCAGTAAGGTTTCGCAGTTATTTGCGCGGTGCTCTAACCACGTGTCACTCATCGAAGAATATCAAAAGTCGGTAAGCACCCAGTCTGTCGGGCAGCCATTTGCAGTCATGCGGCGGTCCACGTCAGCCACAGCCTCTTTGTCCGACCCATTCCAATAGATCTGGCGCGCAATCTGCCAGTGTTCACACGCCGTCGTCATGTCGCCATCAGAGCCAAGAAGATCGCCCAGTTCCAGGCGCGCGGCGGCGTGGGTAGCGTGATCTTCCAGCCGTGTCGAAAGAATAATTGCCCGGCGCAAATGGTCCTGAACTTCACTGCCGGACCTGCCATTGGCAACCAATACACGCGCCAGTTCCAGCGCGTGACGCGCAACGGCGCCGTCGTCAAATCTCTGTTCTGCCTGCGCAAGCCACGCCGTCACCCGGTTGACATCATCCTGCCCCGCGCTGTCTGATAGCGAGGTGCTGGCTTCCCAAGGCGCGTGCCCGCCTACCTGTGCAGTTTCAGCCATGTTTGCACCGGCGACACGCGGCATTGCATCAAGCCCACGCATCTGCGACGTGGAAGGTGATGACGTTGAAGAGGCGGCCGTTGGAGGCGATGCCGTATTTTGTGAAAACGCAGGCTGCGGGCCGCTGAATAGCAATGACGCAGGATCACCAACGACATGTTCTCGCCGTTCAATCCGATCACGTCTGGCAGTCACGAAAACAACAACTGCAACAAGTGTCGCCAGTGGAGCGAGGAGCAAGGCCCAACCCAGCGGACCATCGAAGTTTATCAGCGTCATCAAAACCATATCTGCCCCCGTTTCATCCGTGGTCTGGCACTTAGGATTCCGACCCTAAGCATTACCGGCACAACAAACTTGCATCCGGGCAACCGCGAGGCAATATTCCCGCGACACATCAAACGGATTTTGACGACTTTTAATAGGACACCTGCGCAGCATGAGCGATACCGACAAGAACAGTGAATCTGGATCCGGTGATGTTAACAGTGTTGAACAGAAACATGCCAGCCAGAACATCAAGCCTGCAACCCAGACAGCACATCTGGGTCGCGCACCATTTGCGAACCATGGCTTTGTCAATCCGCCAGTCTTTCGCGGCTCGACCGTCCTGTTCCCAACACTTGAAGCGCTCAAGACCCGCAATCAGCCCTTCACCTATGGCCGCCGCGCGACGCCGACCACTCGCGCACTCGAAGATGCCATCGCCAGGCTGGAAGGCGGCGAAGCGACAATCCTGACTGGTTCCGGGCTGCAAGCGGTGACGACGGCACTGCTCGCACTTGTCGAAGCGGGCGATTCCATTTTGATGGTCGACACGGTCTATCAGCCAACCCGCAGCTTTTGCGATACGGCGTTAAAGCGACTAGGTGTGGAAACCGTGTACTACGATCCGTTGATCGGGGCCGGCATCAAGGATCTCATCAAACCCAACACGCGCTTGATTTTCACCGAGAGCCCAGGGTCGCAGACCTTCGAGATGCAGGACATCCCCGCCATTGCCAATGCAGCACGCGCAGCAGGCATCTGGACGGTGATGGACAACACCTGGGCAAGCCCGCTCTATTTCAAGCCTTTTGCGCATGGCGTTGATGTTTCCATCCAAGCATTGACCAAATATGTTGTTGGCCATGCTGATGCCATGCTTGGGGCTGTCACTGCAAACAGCCGCGCTGCGCCATTCATCGACCGTGCAAAAGAAGCGCTTGGAACTTCACCTGGGTCTGAAGAAACCTATCTCGCACTCAGAGGGCTTCGCACACTGGATGTTCGTCTTGCCCGCCACCATCAAAGCGCTTTGGAGGTGGCTCACTGGCTCGCAACGCGGCCCGAGGTTCGGCGCGTCATGCACCCCGCACTTGAAAGTGATCCAGGCCACGCCATCTGGTCGCGCGACTTTCTCGGAGCATCCGGCCTTTTCGGATTTATACTTGAGCCGGTGTCCAACACCGCGCTTGCCGCCTTCGTTGATGATTTGAAGTTATTCGGCATGGGTTATTCGTGGGGTGGCTACGAGAGCCTCATCCTGCCCTTCAACCCGAGCACCTATCGCACCGCTACGCCATGGCGTGAAACTGGGACGGCTGTTCGTATTCACATTGGCCTTGAGGGTGTCACCGATCTGATTGACGATCTTGAGGCTGGCTTCAGTCGCATGGCGAATGCCTCAAGCTGACGTATCTGGTGCGGGCGCGACCCAGGCTTGAATGATAACGTCCGCGATCATTCTTGAGGCTTCGTCGAATGCACCGACGGGCCCTGTATATGTGATTGGCCCATCGAACCTGCCGATAGCCGCCGGCACGTCCTCGGCTGCGTGCAAGCCATCACCGTTGAAAAAACCAACGACCACCGTCGGCCGCTCATCACCCAGAATTGCTTCTTCCATGAAGGGCGCCTCTTCAAGAAAGGCCGTTGCGACCACGCCGAAACCGCCGAGTTCACGCAGACGCGCAGCCACCGTTTCAGTCGCGACCGCCGATGCCCGCGATACCTTTGACCCGTGCCCGACGAGCAGGAGCCTGCTTGCCTCCGTCGCAACGCCCAGGCCAGCAATCCTGGTCAGTGCTTGTTCATGGATTAGCGCGGGCAATCGAGCAGA
This sequence comes from Hyphomicrobiaceae bacterium, assembly GCA_047972825.1. Taxonomy (GTDB): domain Bacteria; phylum Pseudomonadota; class Alphaproteobacteria; order Rhizobiales; family Hyphomicrobiaceae; genus JAEUMD01. The sequence continues at coordinate 8,289 of JBKEAX010000067.1, forward strand.
ACTGCCGAACGGATCCAGCATCCGGCATCGTTCTGACAAGCCCGCATCTGCTATGCGTTTAGGGATCTTGATATTGACGAAATATCCCGGCGCCATAAAAAATGGATAGATCAGGATTTCGCCGTCTGTACGTGCAGCGACATCAGCAAGGGCCGCTTCCAAAGCCGGCTCCCCGCTTAAGACGCCTGCTGCCACAGCAACGCCAGGCAAGGCTTTGGACGCTGCATCGGCGTGCCCCTTGACGATCGCATTAGAGAACGCCCCTCCCCTTTCGCCGTGGGCAACGATTACCGCACCGGACGGGGCGATTGAGGAACGCGTT
>JBKEAX010000523.1:0-1743 GCA_047972825.1 Hyphomicrobiaceae bacterium
TAGCCTGAGTGATCCGCGTCTTGTGGAAGGAATGCGCAAACGACTCGTTTGTTGCCAGGAAAGCGGTGCCGCAGTGTACGCCTGCCGCTCCCATCGCTAGTGCGGCGGCCAGTCCTGCGCCGTCGGCGATACCGCCGGACACGACGACCGGTAAACGGGTCTCGCGCAACAATTCGCAGGTAAGAGCAAATGCACCGACACGGCCGTGCACGTGGCCGCCTGCCTCGACGCCTTGCGCGATCAGCACGTCCGCGCCGCAGGCCGCGGCCTCGAGGGCTGCTTCAAGTGTTCCCACTTGGTGCAATACAAGGCAGCCTTCCGCCTTTACACGCTTGATGGCTTGCGGCACGACGTCCCAGAAAAACGAGAAGGCCTCGACGCCAAGTTCAAGACAGCGCGAAATCTGAGCATCGAGCAGGTTCTGGTCCGTTGCAGCAGGTATCAGGTTCACAGCGAAAGGCTTGTTGGTCGCCGCGCGCAGTGCCGTCACCTCTGCTTCGATCAATTCGGGTGCCTCGCGCACCATGCCAAGCGTCGCATATCCGCCTGCGTTGGCGACCGCGGCGGCCAGTTCCCATCTGGACACGCCGCCCATGCCAGCCAGAAGGATGGGCACATTGCAACCAAGCAGGTCACAAATGGGGGTGTGCAAGAGCGTATATTGTTCCTTCATGATGGCCGTTCCCGCTGCAGGCAGCCGCTCAGGTAGTCGCGCAGTACAATCGCCTGATTGTGATCCCGGTCGCGTGCTGAATAAAGCAGCACGACAGGACCCTTCCGGCACCAATCAAGGCAACGCGAAACAGCGCCGGGATTGTTGGCAAGCTCTTTGCGATACCTTTTCTGGAATTCATTCCACCTTGCAGGATCATGGCCGAACCAAACCCGTAATGCCGTCGAGGGCGCGACGTCACTGACCCAGTCATGCAGGTTGAGGTCGCCCTTGCGCATGCCTCTGGGCCAGACCCGGTCTACCAGCAAGCGCGCACGTGAGCCACTCTGGTCGGCATCGTAGACGCGAGCGATGCTTATGTCGGCTCTGGTTGTCATTCCTTGTTCTCGTCAGTGAGAAATTCCAGGGTCTTTACTGTGTGCGCATAGGCAGCGCCTGCGCGCATTTCCGCTGCAACCCAAATGGCTTCGATGATCTGCTCGTTTGTGGCACCGGCACGCTTGGCGGCTTTCACATGACCTTCAATGCACCAGGGGCATTGCGTGATGTGGGCCGCGGCAATGGCAATCAGCTGCTTGGTGCGCGCGTCGAGTGCGCCCTCTGCAAAGACCGCTTTCGAAAATGAACGGAAAGCGTCCTCCGCTTGCGGGGCCATCGCCCGGCGCCGCTCTGCATGAGCACGGGTTGCCTTGGGAAAGCGCAGGTCAGACATTTATTCGGTGTCCTTTGTAAAAATCTTTATGAGTGCACGAACCTCATTTGGCCCGAAGCCGGTTTGGTGACGGGGGGATTTTCCGAAGGTCTGAAAGCCCCCGTCAACGCCATGCGACATGCCCACGCAAGGCTTGCATGTTCAAAAACCGCAACCGGCGCCTTCGAGCGGTGGAATGTTTTCGTCACAAATGTTCAAGGCCGTGTGTCGTCAAAGCCTGACACGTAGTTCAATCAACCGGTGCTCCAGGCGCGCGGTTGCCTCATGCCGCTGATGCGGCAGGCCTGGCCAACGTAACCATAGGGAAAAAGTTCAAATAATAGTTCGCGCCCCGTTCGTCCTTTCTGGACGGCTCTAT
>JBKEAX010000561.1:0-2686 GCA_047972825.1 Hyphomicrobiaceae bacterium
ATATCAAACAGCAGGTAGATTGCGGGAACAATGATTGCAAGCAGCCGGAAGGCATGGACGGAACTCCAATACAGGAATGTGTCCAACAGCGACAGACGCTCGCGCCAGGAAACGCCACGACGGCTTGAAAATACCCCATGCGACCCCCGGAAAATCTGCACCAGACCGAGACACCAGCGCCCTCGCTGCGTGAGGTATTCTGCTACGCCCTCTGGCGCCAGGCCAACCGAGAGGCGTTCGTTGAGGTAAACGGTCTGATAGCCGTGCTCGCGCAACACCACCGACAATAGATAATCCTCGGTGACTGAGCTTGTAGGGAATCCACTGGTTTCCTTCAGGGCACTAAAGCGGATCAAAGATGACGTTCCGCAACAGAAAGCCAAATCCCAGGCATCCTTATTGGCCAAAACGACATCGAAAAAATGACGTTGCTCATCATGCCAGACATGCGCGGTTGCCAGGTTACGCTGAATGGGGTCTGGGTTAACGAAGTGCTGCGGCGTTTGAACCAACGCAACGGACTCATCGTAATGCATCAACGCAAGCGTGCGTTCGAGCAGTTCTGGCTCACTCATGAAATCAGCATCAAGGATGGCAACGTATTCGGGTTGCGCATCGAGTTCGGCGATATGCCTGAGGGCATTGTTGATGTTGCCGGCCTTGGCATGCTGGTTGTCTGGCCGGGTGATATATCCGCACCCCGTCAGCTCGCAAATCTCTTCCACCCACGGCCGCCTGCCATCGTCCAGCACCCAGACCCGCTTGTTGTCATACGCGACACTCAGGGCTGCCATGATGGTCGGCAATAGAATTTCTCGTTCCTCATTAAAAGTACAGATGAAGACATCAATACGTGGCGCAGCACCGTCCTGGCGTAGGCGTTGAACACCCTCATTCGCATCCTCACGCCTTGAGCGCGCACGCGTCGTCCACAACATGGCAAGCGTTGCCGAAATCACTGACAACACTTCGACAGTCAGGAACACGACGCCGACCCCGAATTCGAGCGTAAAACCCATGGGCGGCAACGTTTCGGTAATTCGCCAGGACATGTAGCGCCACATCAAGAACGCGCTTAACGCAAGAATGCCGATGCGTGCCACCGGGTGATCCCGCTTGATATGGGGGAGTGTCAGCCAGAGCACCCCGGCAATGACTATTCCAGGAAGCAATGCATCATACAGCGTCATACCAGATGCGAGCGCAATCGCATCGTTCATGGCAGGTCAACCCAATAGCCGAGCCAGTGGAGGAACCCGGCATATATGCTCTCTGTCTCGCTAGGCTGGAAACGCACCACACCTGTTTGGCCCACGGTGCACTCGTCTAGCCGCGCGATCTCCTTGGCACTAACCGTAACGTGGAATGGTTCATTGCGAAGCACAGTTGGCTTTATCGCCAAGTTGGAGTTAGGACTCGCAAGGCCGTGCATCTTGACGATGCGCCCCGTGTATTCCCTCAAATCGCTGCTGGATCTGAATGTCGCCTTATCACCGATGTTCAAATCGTTGTATGTCGCCTCACTCACAGAAGCACTGATGACGGCTTGGGAGCAGTCAAGAACGTTGAGCAGCGGCTGGCCACGTTTCACGAATTCTTCTGAGGCCGTAAGCACCGCCCAGATCTGACCTGAAATCGGCGTCGTGACGAGCCGATTCACGGCATCTGCATAGAACTCCTGTTCGCGTTCCAGATCCCTGCTCAGCGTTGCTATTAAATTATCGTGCTTGTTCAGGTCGCTTTGCAGATCTCGAATTTCAAATGCGAGCCGCTCCGCCCGTGTCTTGTTGCTCGTATGAGTGTTGTGATCGTCAGTCAGCCTGATACCTTTCAGCGCTGCTTCATATTCTACCTTGATCTCGGCAAGCTGGCTCTCACTTTGCGCCACCATTCGCAGGGCCACCACACTGTCCTGACGCTTGACATCCAGATGCGCTGGCGTAGCCAGCCCACGATCAGCGAGCCATTTGGTCCGTTCGAAACTGCCTTTTGCCGCCAGCTCTCGCGCCTTGGCAGCGGAAATCTGCGCAAGCACCTGCTCCTGCCGATAAAGGATCTGCTTGAGGCGTGCAGCCTGATAGACCTTCTCCGCCTGGAGGAGCGCCTCACGTTCTTCAGATGCGATCACGATACGATCAGACAGGTTCACCCGCTCTGCTTTGAGTTGTGCCAACTCGCGCGCGACAGCATCAAGCGCACCTCTGTCTGCATGATCGTTGTTGATGACCAGCAACCCTTGGCCAGGCAATACGTGCGCACCGATGTATGCGTTTGGATAATAGGAAATCGTCCCATCGATAGGTGAGCGAATCTCGACAGTGCGTGCGTTGATGACAGCCTGGGCACTCTCCGTTGCCGTCAATCTCATCAAGGGTGCAACGCCTATAATCAACACGACAAATGCTGCTGCCGCCAATTTATAACCCCGCGAGCGACCCACGGAATCCAACGTTGCCCCGTTCTCGACCGCACCAACCTCTGCCTGGCCTTGCTGAAATGGGTCAACCCGCGGACCCGCGTCACTACCTTGTCCAGATAAAGCATCTGATAATTCCAGGTGTCGGCCTCGCCATAACCTCACATCGTTTTCACCATTCGGCTTATTTTCTTTTCTACCTACAAATTCAATATTCTCATTTGGCATGTCAGCCTCGGTTCGATGCCAGCATTCCTTGTTTCCGACTTG
>JBKEAX010000080.1:0-4390 GCA_047972825.1 Hyphomicrobiaceae bacterium
TCGCCAAGCAGATTCAGCAAGGTGCGCCTGCTGACGTTTACATCTCGGCGAACGTCAAATGGATGGATGTGCTTCAGCAAGACAAGCTTATTGACGTCGCAACGCGCCGGGACATCCTGCGTAATCGGATTGTTTTGGTCGCCCATGGTAAATCAGCCGATCCCGTCACCTTGGAAAAAGGGCTAGACCTCAACGGATTGCTCAAGGGCGGAAAACTCGCGATGGCGATGGTTGATTCCGTTCCCGCCGGAATCTATGGCAAGGCGGCATTAACCTCGCTTGGTATTTGGGATGCAGTTTCCCCCAACGTTGCCCAGGCAGACAATGTCCGCGCGGCACTAGCGCTTGTTTCGCGCGGGGAAGCGCCATACGGCATCGTTTATGCGACCGATGCCGCCGCCTCCGATAACGTAACAATCGTCGGCACGTTCCCGACAGAGACGCACCCGCCGATCATTTATCCCGCAGCAACCCTGGCCGAGAGCAAGAAAAAAGACGCGGCAAAGAGCTTCCTCGATTTCCTGACGTCTGAAAGGCAACACCGCTGTTTGAGAAGCAGGGATTTACCGTACTTGCGCCAGCCTTGGCTAATTAGAGCGCCGGGCAATAATCGTGATTCAATTCTGTTTCTCAAGCGGTGAGTTGAGCCAGCAGGAGGGCGATGCAGCGCGCAGTGGCGCTGCGGGCAAATCGCTCGACGCAAAGGACATCCGCCGCACGGCCCGGCGCTCTAGGAATATTACCGCCCACTGCTCACAGCCGCACGCCACTACTTATTCCGCATCTTCCGAAGCAGCAGCGGATGCAGCAGAGGCCTCACCTCCATCTTCGGCTTCCGGACGGGGCCGGCGGGTTCGCCGCACAGGGCGCCGCAGAAATTCCGGTTGTTCATCACCGCCATTGCCGAAGTCGCGCCGGTTGCTGCGCCGTTCACGCTGCTGGCGCGGGGGTTGATCGGAACGTTCAGAGCGCTCAGCACGCTCACCTCTGGCCTCACTAGAGCCTTGGCGATGTTCACCACCGTTGTTGTTGCGATTGCCTGCATTCTGCCGGTCACGATTGTGGTTGCGGCGAGGCTGGTTCTCGAAGCCCTGAATTGTCGGCTGCGGCTCGTTCGCCCCCATTACTGCCTCACCCAGACCCTCGTCCTCACCATCATCACCGACATCGTCGGCATCACCCGGGTCAGCAATATTCTGCGGACGCCGCATCTGATTTGGGTCGCCGCCACCCTGCTGCATCTGCTGCTCGCGGAACGCCATGATAATGCGGTTGTAGTGCTCGGCGTGCTGCAAATAGCTCTCCGCCAGCACGGGATCTCCGGTCGATTGAGCGTCCCGCGCAAGCGAAATATACTTTTCGGCAATATGCGCAGGCGTACCGCGGATTTTCACATCCGGGCCGTTGCTTTCAAAGCTGCGTGTCAGCGGATTCTGGCTCTTGCGATTGCGTCCGCGGCCACGGCGGTTCTGCTGTCCCTGCCTCATGGGCTCCCGTTCTCGATCACGATCCTACAAAACGTTGAAGTACTGCCACCGTTCCAGCCACAGAGCATTGCGCCATGACAGGAACTCAGGCTTGCGAAAATTTGCATCTCCAGCCGGTTCTCAATCAGTCCGTCGCTATCCGAGTGCACGATAAGCTGGCAGGCAAAATGCGCAGCAGCCGATCTTCAACACCACAAAGCGGGCTGACCAACTATATCTCTTTCTCCCGGTAGGCATTTGGCACCAAGCCGAGGCAACCTCGTTGCCCGCGCGGCAGCCCAAATTTACAAGGGTCCGCGCTAATCCTTCAGTTCTTTATCGCGCTCCACCAGAGTCCGGCATCCAATCGGAGAGAGGCATTTGACCCTGGTGGCAGCCGAGAAAAAACTGGCGCCACGTCAGCGAGTTCACCAGATAAGATGAACACAGCAAGACATACAGCAGTCTCAAGCACGCGCGGGAGGGTGGGCCAGCGAAAGCTGCAACCGTCTGCTTACCGCGCAATGCTCATTCGCCTAAAGAGACTGTAGCTGGTCATGACCACAATTCCAAGTCTTATTCAACCATTGGCGTGAATTGTGGCCGGACCGCCACAACACGGGTGTGACCGCCCAAATCCCGGGCCGTTTGGAGCCTCGCCCCCGGGGCTGCTGCGAGCATCATCCGTGCAACATCATCCGCCTGTCCTGCCCCAACCTCTACGACCAACCAGCCTCCAGGCTTGAGCCCCCCCACCAGCCTTGAAAAAATACGATAAAAATCAAGGCCATCCACCCCACCGTCCAACGCCGCAGCAGGGTCGTGGCAACGTACCTCAGGTTGTAACCCGGCAATATCGGCACTGGCGATGTACGGCGGATTGGAGACGACGAAATCAAAACGTTCCTGGTCTTCCAAGCCCTCGCGAATATCCCGAATTTCGAAGGCAGCCCGCCCTGAAACGCCGTGCACCTTAGCATTGCCCTGGGCCGTTTCTATAGCGTCGGCGCTGATGTCAATTCCAACCCCCACCGCAGAAGCATATTCCGCAAGCAGAGTTATGAGGATAGCCCCCGTACCGGTACCGATATCCAGAATTTTAACCTCGTCACGCCCAGGGCTTGGATCCTGTGCGAGAATGCCCAGCACGAATTCGACCAGCACTTCAGTATCCGGGCGCGGGTCGAGTGTTCCGGGAGAAAGGGCGAATTCACGACCATAGAACTCCCGCCTGCCAAGGATACGCGACAGCGGCTCTCGCTCAGCCCGGCGGCGCGTACAGTCCTTGATCCGGTCTGCACACAAAATATCAATACTGCCGGACGGCTTCGTCAGCAGATCCAAGGAACTGAGACCGGCCACGGACGCAACCAGCCAACGTGCCTCAACAAGCGGCTCTTCCAGGCCCGCCGCACCGAGGGTTTCAGCCACCTCGGTCACCGCCTCAGCGATGGTCTCAAACCGCTCGCCACCCGAACGCGCGTTGTCGCCTCTGCCAATGTCGTCAGGCTGGAGACGCTGCGAAACATCATCCGGCCTAGAAGCTGGCATGGCTTTCCATATCCGCGAGTTGCTGCGCCTGATGGTCTGTAATGAGAGCCTCGATCAATTCGTCCAGTGCAGTGCCAGCCAATATTGCATCCAGCTTATGCAAGGTAAGATTGATGCGGTGGTCGGTAACACGGCCCTGCGGAAAGTTGTAGGTGCGAATGCGCTGCGAGCGATCACCTGAACCAACTTGAGAGCGGCGCTCTTGGGAACGTTCCGTATCAGCGCGCGCCCTCTCCCTGTCGTACAGCCGCGACTTGAGCACCTGCATCGCAAGTTTCCGGTTCTGGTGCTGCGATTTCTCGGCTGAAACGACGATGATTCCCGTCGGCAAGTGCGTAATGCGCACAGCCGAATCTGTCCGGTTGACGTGCTGGCCGCCTGCACCCGATGCACGCATCGTATCAATCCGGATGTCTTCCGGCCTGACCTCGATATCAACGTCTTCTGCCTCTGGCAGCACGGCAACTGTTGCCGCTGACGTATGAATGCGTCCACCAGCCTCGGTTTCGGGAACACGTTGTACGCGATGCACGCCTGACTCAAACTTCAAACGCGCAAACACGCCCTCACCACGAACGGACGCAACAAGCTCTTTGTAGCCACCAAGGTCATTTTCCGACACGGTAATGACCTCGACGCGCCACCCCTGCATCTCGGCATACCGCGAATACATGCGAAACAGATCGGCTGCGAAAAGCGCGGCTTCATCTCCCCCCGTACCTGCGCGAATTTCAAGTATGGCATCACCATCGTCGGCGGCATCTTTGGGCAGGAGTTGGATTTGCAGGCGGTCAGTCAACTCACCAAGCTCTTCTTCTAGGCGTGCAAGCTCTTCCTCGGCCATTTTTGCCATTTCGCGTTCCGTGCCGGGATCATCGCGCATTGCCTTCAGACCTGCGATCTCTTCGACAAGCCCGGCATATTCACGATAAGTGGCAACGACAGGATCGAGATTGGCGAACTCCTTCGTTAGGCGGGTGAAAACATCCTGACCCGGACCAGCGTTCAATTCATGCTGAATCGCCTCCCAGCGCTCGACCAGGCGATCCAATTTCTCAGTAGGTATTTTGCTCATGCGATTGGGGACCCTTGGGTCGTGAGAATGAATGCCATGCGGCATACGCCCCCACAGGCCAGAGCACAACTCAGTTAAGATGTAGAGGGAGCAGCTGGACCCTAGGGTCCGGACTCAATAACAATAGGTCCAAGACAGTCCGGGTTTGTTTGCCTGGCAGGCGCGCGAGTGCCGGAAATCTGGTTGATTTCCAAGTGAGCACAACGCACCAGGCGAGCAAATCCGGGCTGCCCGGAGGGTCGCCAGCCGAGACGAAATATGCTGCGCGTTCTTCGCTTGAATATGCCCTGCATGTCCG
>JBKEAX010000081.1:0-2826 GCA_047972825.1 Hyphomicrobiaceae bacterium
CCTCAGCTCAGCGCCACGTTGGCTGTGCTTTCAGGAAGCTCTTCGCCGAACGAGCGCTGGTAGAATTCAGCAACCAGCGGCCGCTCCAGCTCATCGCACTTGTTGAGGAAGGTCAGCCGAAATGCAAACCCGACGTCATTGAAGATTTCGGTGTTCTCAGCCCAGGTCAACACAGTGCGTGGGCTCATCACCGTGGAGATATCTCCGTTGATGAAAGCCTGCCGTGTCAGGTCGGCAACACGCACCATGTTGGAGACAACCTTGCGCTGCGCGTCCGACTTGGCAAACGATTTTGCCTTGGACAAGACGATTCCCACCTCATCGTCATGCGGAAGATAATTCAATGTAACGACGATCGACCAGCGGTCCATCTGCCCCTGGTTGATCTGCTGCGTACCGTGATAGAGCCCCGATGTGTCGCCAAGACCGATCGTGTTGGTTGTTGCAAACAGCCTGAATGCCTTGTGCGGCCGTATCACCTTGGATTGGTCAAGCAGGGTCAACTTGCCCGAAACTTCCAGGATGCGCTGAATGACGAACATGACGTCGGGCCGGCCCGCATCGTATTCGTCAAACACCAGAGCGGTATTGGACTGCAACGCATAAGGAAGGATGCCCTCGCGGAATTCCGTAATCTGCTGGCCGTCCTTGATGACGATGGCATCCTTGCCAACCAGGTCGATCCGGCTCACGTGGCTGTCGAGGTTGACGCGCACACACGGCCAGTTGAGCCGCGCTGCCACCTGCTCGATATGCGTCGACTTGCCGGTCCCGTGGTAGCCTTGCACCATGACCCGCCGGTTGTGCTTGAAGCCTGCCAGGATCGCCAGCGTCACATCACGGTTGAACAGATAGTCTGGATCAAGATCCGGCACGTGCTCATCAGCTTTTGCATAAGCCGGAACCTCAAGATCGCTGTCGATTCCGAACACCTGACGAACTGACACGGTCATATCTGGAAGGCCGGGATCATTCTTACCGGCTTGGGCTAGAGCCTGCTCACGCATTGTGCTGTTTCTTTTCTTGATCGGATTGTCGACTGCTGCCGCACAAGGTCCGGTCGTTCGGAGCACGTGCGCCATCTCGGTTTGGCGGGAGGATAGTAGGTTAAACCAGCCCAACCTGCTTGAGATAGTTATAGGCTTGGATGATCTCGCGCAACTTTTCCTCCGACTGGCGGTCGCCGCCATTGGCATCGGGATGGTGCAGTTTAACGAGTTCCTTGAAGCGCGCCTTTATCTGGTCCTTATCAGCGGCATGCCCAAGGTCGAGGCTCGCAAAGGCCTTTTTCTCCAATGGCCTGAGTTGCCGGCGAGGTTTGCTGCCGCCGCTGGCAGTACCGCGTTTGCGGCCTGATAAAACGCCATGCGGATCACGGATGCGGGCCTGGGGGCCAATCCGGTCGGCATAGGCAGCCTGATCCACTCCGGGTGCGGATCCATTTGCACCCACTTTCCAGGTTGGCCGGTGCCCCGTCACAGAATCCTTCAAGAAGGTCGCGACTTCGGTGTCGGACATGCCATCGAAATAGTTGTAGGACGCGTTGTAACGCCGCACATGGTCGAGGCAGAAATAATAATATTCACCGTCCTTGCCACGTCCCTTTGGCGCCTTGTGCTCGGCCTTTTGCTGACACCCTTTCCATTGGCATTCGGGCAAGCTCTTCTTTGCGGAACGTTCACGCTCTTCGCGCTCACGCCGCGGTCCCACCCGGATGCTGTCAAAGTACTTGGAATTCAGCTTCATAGCGCTCAGATTATGGTCCGAAGGTTTCGCTTAGACAAGGTCGTAACGAATGCTTCTGCACGATTGCCGCAGTGTTGTCGTCAAATAAACCCTACGCTTTATCACGTATGTCCTGAGAGGAATGTTAATGTCTGCCGAAGAACGCATGCGCGAAAAACTCATGATCGGGCTTTCACCTTCGCGCCTTGATATCGTCAATGAATCAGAATTGCACGCGGGTCATCGCAGTTCCCCGGGCACGGGAGAAAGCCACTTCCGCATTCTTGTTGTTTCTGACGCATTCGCTGGTAAAACGCGCATCGATCGTCATCGCATCGTCAACGAACTACTGGCCGACGAGCTTGCCGGCCGCATCCATGCGCTTGCGTTGAAAACCTACGCGCCGGGCGAATCAATCAGTTGAGATACCGAACTGACTTGGCTGCGGATCAGGATTTCAACCTGGTCCAGAAGCACCCTTGCGAATGTGAAGCACCCCGGATCATGTGACCCGGGGTGCTGCGGTTTATCAGGCCTCAGGCCCTGGCTTTACCGCCAGCGGCCACAACGACGCACATAGTGGCAATGGCGGCGCTTTTTATAACCCCATCCATAGCGCTTCCAGTGGCAGCGGCGCACCATGCGGCAGCGATGGCGACGGCTGTGATGACGGCGGCCGTGATGGCGGTCCCCACGATAGCGGCGATCGACCTGTTCGACCGGAGAAACGCGCGAGTCTTGGATGCCGCGCATCATGTCGACGGTTGTTGCAGCCGGGGCGGCAGCCGCTGGTGTCGATGATACTGGTGCGGCGAACACGCAGAACACCAATGCGGCGGACATTACCGCGAACTTTTTCAAGTGTTTCATGATTGTCATTGGATACTATTCTCCTGTTTGACGATTAAGTTTCGGCGTGGGTTTAACCTCTTTACAGTCACGTCACAGCTTTCAACGACCGCTCGACACTTTCTGTTTTCCTGCATCATCAGCAGACGTCGCGGCCCTTTCAGCAATCTCACTCCTATCGTCGTTGCAAGTGTCCGATGCCAGAAGACGCGATTTCATATGAACGGTCGATGAACTTGTCGTCCGTCGGTC
>JBKEAX010000087.1:0-20599 GCA_047972825.1 Hyphomicrobiaceae bacterium
TGTGAGCCGTTGTAGACATCGCCAGGCTTGGTCAACAGGTCACCATAGAGCGGATCCGTTGAAACTTCCTGCAACGCACTTTCAATGGTGACTGAACCAAAGTGATAGATCTCACCCTCTTCAATGGCGAAGGTGATGTAGAAGCCGGTCCCGTCAGGTGCCAGCTCGGCATTTCCAGCAACGACCCTGGCGTCCGCATAGCCGTTTTTCAGGTAGTACTGGCGCAGCAACTCACGATCGAGGCTAAGACGGTCCGGATCATAGATCGCGGTTCCCTTGAGGAAGTCAAACCAGCCCGATTCCGTCGTCGTCACGATGTCACGCAACTGCGAGTCGGAAAACGCATGATTGCCGACAAAGTTGATGCCCTTGACCTTGGTCGTTCCACCCTCGGAAATCTCGAACACCACGTTAACGCGGTTCTGATCGAGCTCGATGAGCTTGGGCTCGACATGCGCAGCAAAAAGCCCCTGCCGGCGATAGACATCAAGAATGCGCTGCACGTCGGCGCGCGCCTTGGCGCGGGTATAAACCGAACGTGGCTTGAGCTGAACTTCACCCTTGAGCGTGTCGTTATCGACCTCGCTGTTGCCCTCGAAGGCAACCTGCGACACCACCGGGTTCTCAACGACAGTGACGATCACCACCGAGCCTTCACGGTCGATCCGCACGTCAGCAAACAACCCGGTCGCAAACAGCGCCCGCAACGATCCATTCGCCGCACCGGAGCTATATTGATCACCAACTGAAAATTTCAGATAGGAACGGACGGTTTCCGGCTCCAGACGCCGATTACCCTCCACACGAATATCCCGCACCACCTGAGCATGCGCCTGCTGAGCGAACGCAAAGGCGTCTATTGCCAGAATGCCCGGCACGGCAATAGCCAGCCACAAGGCCAGCTTCAAGCCCGCGATTATCGAAATGCTATACTTTGGCATTCGCAAGGTATGCCCTCGTATTTTGCCGACCCCCAACGAGCATTGGGGGCCGTCGGCATCGGCACGCCCGCTCTGTATGTCGCCTGTTCTTAATTGGCAGTCTGCCCGCAACTATACTGATCGATGCCCCTGTCGCATCGCAGCACGAACAAACAGCCCCCCTTGTTGACCCCTAAGTTTTTAACGATTCAGTAGGGGTTCGGGAAGTGGCAAGAATACGCCACCAGGGGACAAAATACGTTGGCTCACGACGCCCATTTCTTTAGGATCGGCAAGTCGTTGAATGTCGCGAACACCATCAGCATCAAAACAATGGCAAAGCCGATCCGGAAGCCGATTTCCTGTGCTTTTTCCGACAGCGGCTTACGACGCACAGCCTCGATCGCATAGAACATAAGGTGGCCGCCATCGAGGATCGGGATTGGGAATAAATTAAGCAACCCGATGCTGACGGATATGACGGCAATGAAGTTCAAAAGCGGCTGGAAGCCGAATTTCGCCACCTGACCGGACACATCGGCGATTCGAATCGGCCCACCAAGTTGGTCCGCGCTCTGGCGCCCCCGCACCAGATCAACGATGAAGGATATGGTGGAGGTGATTATAACTGACGTCCGGTCAACACCGAGCCCAACCGCCTCGACCACATTGACCTCACGATGCATGCGCTCCGCACCGGGTTTGCTGGTGATTCCAATGATCGGCATCTTGGCTTTGCCGGTAATGGCGTTTTCGTGCTCGGTCAGCTTGGGGCGGATTATGAGGCTTATGAGCTGTCCGTTGCGATCCAACTCGAACTTGAGGTCCTGTTCCGGATTGGTCGTTACGATCTGCTGCAGATCGCCGAAACTCTCCACCTCGCGGTCACCGATTTTCAAAATCAGATCATCAGGCTGCACGCCAGCCTGTGCGGCAGGCGAATCAGGCACCACCGTGCCAACCCTGGGCTCCAGCGTGGTCAGGCCGTAAACCGAGAACAAAGCAGCAAAAATGACAATTGCGAGAATGAAATTCGCGATTGGCCCCGCTGCAACGACAGCGGCGCGCTGCCACAACGGCTTCAGATGAAACGCCCCCGCACGCTCCTCTTCGCTCATATTCTGCAGCGTTTCGGCGGACGGCGTGCTGGCTGCACTCTCGTCATCCATGAATTTGACGTAGCCGCCCAATGGCAGCAAAGCCACCCGCCAACGGGTCCCATGACGGTCGTTAAAACCCCAGATCTCTTTGCCAAAACCAATCGAGAACGCCTTGACGGTGACACCGCACCAGCGTGCAACCATGAAGTGGCCCAGTTCATGGAAGAACACCACCACCGATAGCACCAAGATGAAGGCTGACAGTGTTGTCAACGCACTCAATCCACTGTCGAAAAAGCCGTTCATGCCTTCATGCTCCATCATCCTGCAGGGCGTAAACGCCGGCAGGTCGCCATTACACCGGCTGAATTATAAATCAACCTTGCCGGCTCTTGTTTGCCAGGACCAGCTGTTCAATTTTCATCGGTCGTCTTGCGGGCCAACGGCTGGAACGTCAAGGCAGTCACGCCAAGTTTAAGGCCAAAAGTGGGAAAAAACTCTCCACCGATTTGTGCATTTAATGGGCCTCTTTCAACTCCACCCGTTGAATTGGCATCGATATGCATCAAACCATACAGCCTTCCCGCAGCCACACTCACCCGGCCCTGAAATCTCCAAGTTTCGTCTCCGAGCGCCAAAGCCCTATGATATTTCACGCTTTTTCAGCATGGCTCCTGCCAGCTGCCTGGCCGCCAGATCAACTGCCAGAATTTCCTCAATATCGCTTACTGACCCGCACAGCGCACCGGCCGATGCCGCGTCCAGACAGTCAGAAACCACTGCGGGTATATCGAGAAAACCGATTCGGTTTTCCAGAAATGCCATCACCGCGACTTCATTGGCGGCGTTAAGGATAGCAGGCGCGGCACCGCCAGCAGCCATCGCCTCCCGCGCCAGACGGATGGCCGGAAAACGCTCATCATCAGGCCGCTCGAATGTCAGTTGGCCCAGTTCGGCCAGATCGAGACGCTTGGTTGGTGCATCAATGCGCTCCGGCCACGAAAGCGCCAGCGCGATCGGCGTACGCATATCCGGAGACGCCATTTGCGCCAGCACCGACCCATCGCGGAAAGATACAAGGCAATGCACGATGGACTGTGGATGCACAACACAATCAAGCTGGTTGAACGCAACTGGAAACAGGTGCAGCGCCTCGATCAGTTCCAATCCCTTGTTCATCATCGTTGCTGAATCGATGGTGATCTTGGCGCCCATGGACCAGTTGGGATGGCGCAACGCCTGCTCAGGTTTTGCCGCCTTCAACCGCTCCTGATCCCATTCGCGGAACGGCCCGCCGGACGCCGTCAGCGTGATTGTCTCGATATCTCCGGGCTCAGACGCTCCAATCGCCTGGAACGCAGCGGAGTGCTCCGAATCAACCGGTAGCAATTCCGCTTCTGCTGCCGCGACTTCACGCATGAAGAGTTCACCCGCAGCAACAAGACATTCCTTGTTGGCCAGCGCCACCCGCCGTCCCTGGCGCACCGCGGCAAGCGTTGGCACCAGTCCCGCCGCTCCGACAATTGACGCAACAACACAATCCGCCGGCCTTGAAGCAGCCTCCACCAGGGCGTCAGCGCCTGCAGCTACAGCAATTCCGGTTCCAGAAAGGGCTGCTGCCAGATCCGAATAAGCTGCTGGATCAGCAACGACCGCCATCTTGGCGCAGTGCCTAATCGCAAGCTCGGCCAATCGATTGACGTCACCATTGGCCGTCAGCGCCTCAATTTCGAACCGATCGGGATGCCGCCCAGCAAGATCAAGCGTGCTTTGGCCAATTGACCCCGTAGCGCCAAGCACGCTCAAGCGTTGCACCGGACGCCCGGCAAAAGACCCTGGCGCTCGCAACTCCGCCTGCACCGCTTTTCGTTCTCCAAGCACCATGCCGCCGAAGCTGTTCTCCCATATCAACGCAAACCGCCGCCGGGGCTGGTTTTACACCAGAAAACCAAACGGCTTCCCGGCACATCTACCCTAAACGCCCAGCAAAGCCCGTGCAGGCGAGTCTGGCGAAACCAGCAGCGCCAATATTGAAACCGCCACAGACACCGCCACAGTGCTGTCGGCACGGTCCATGACACCACCATGCCCCGGAATAAGCGAACTGGAATCCTTGATCCCGAACCGTCGCTTGAGTCCTGACTCCGCAAGATCGCCCAATTGCGCCACGAGCGCCAGCGCCAGCCCTGTCGCACCCAAGGTTAAACTGCTGGCATTGGGAACAAACAGGGCAAAAACCCTGCCCGCCAGCAGTCCCGCCGTCAGTCCACCAACCAACCCCGCCCAGGTCTTGTTTGGCGACACGCGCGGCCAGAGCTTCGGCCCACCAATCCCGCGGCCAGCGACAAACGCGCCGATATCCGATCCCCACACCACCAGGAATATGAATAAAATCGCCAAAAATCCGTATGGTTCATCTCCCCTGAACCACAACATCGCAACCGTCGGCAGCCCGACATAACCGACACCGGCCACCGACAACATGCGGCGCGGTCCGAACGAGAACACCAGTAGTAAACCAGCTCCGATGATAAGCAATACTATGCCAAACAACGGCTTACCCATGGCGCTCAGTGCACCTGCAGCCAGAACAGCACCGCCATGAGCCAGCAATACCGGGCCGAAATCCTCGCTGCGTGTCACCCGCCCCCATTCCCAGCACATCACCAGGGCCACACCGATCACCAGCAGAGCGAACGGCCTTGGACCGGCATAAGCGAGTGCAAGTGAAACCGCTGCCATTACAAGTCCGGCGATAAGACGGGGCTTGAGGTCAGAGCTCTTTTTCTTTGTCATTACTGGATTGAGGGCTTCGCCTTCAGCAGCAGAACTTTTCGCTGCAAATGATGATGAACTTGCGCCGGGACCGGCTTCCTCACTCATCATCGCCTCACGCAATAGTCCGCTGCGACAGACCGCCAAAGCGCCGGTCGCGTGCACGGAAAGTGGCGATCGCGGCCTCCAGGTCGCTGCGTTCAAATTCTGGCCAGAACGTATCCAGGAACACAAACTCTGTGTAGGCACACTGCCACAGCAGAAAATTGGATAGTCGCATTTCGCCACTCGTACGGATCAGCAAATCAGGTTCGGGAATGCTTGCGGTGTCAAGGCATTCCCCAATCCTAGCCGCGTTGATGTCTTCTGGGCGCAACCGCCCGGCAGCCACATCCAACGCCAACTGTCGCGCTGCCTTGGCAATCTCATCGCGAGCGCCGTAATTGAAGGCAATGACGAGATTGAGCGCGGTGTTATTTCGCGTCAATTCCACCGCTTCATCTATCAGCGCCATCAGTTCTGGATCGACGCCCGCACGCTCACCTATGATCTTGATGCGCACACCTGCCTGGTGCAGTTCCGCCAGGTCACGACGGATGAAGCGCTTCATGAGCCCCATGAGGTCGTCAATTTCCTCGGCCGGTCGCGACCAGTTTTCCGAAGAGAAGGAATAGATCGTAAGATAGGGAATGCGGAGTTCAATGGCGGCTTTAACAGTGCGCCGGACAGCTTCCACGCCCTTGCGATGCCCAACACTACGCGGCAGCCCCCTCGCCTGTGCCCAGCGCCCGTTTCCGTCCATGATGATTGCGACGTGGCGAACGTCACACATCGCATCGGCGTTCGTGGCCTCGGCGCCAGTCGTCTGCGGTATGACTATCGATCGATCGGACAAAAAAGGCGCCTCATATTCGAACTGCGGACCGAAATCTGGACTTGATCTGGATCTGCCCGATCTCCGTGCAAAAGAGGACCGGCATCCGACGCTGCAAACGGCCCAAGGTTGCAGATCCTAGAGCATGTTCAGCCGAAGTGTACGCGGTTCGGCGAAAAGAATATGCTCAAAATAAAATTAGAGAGCGCGCGATTCCGTGGAAAGTAAACGCGATCTAGACTTTCTGGATTTCCGCCTCCTTGTTCTGCAGCGCCTGATCCACTTCCTTGACATAAGTGTCCGTCAAGTCCTGCACCTTGCCTGCATTCGTCTTGTGCTCGTCCTGGCTCATGCCGCCATCCTTCTCAAGCTTTTTGAGAAGGTCCATTCCATCGCGCCTGACGTTGCGGACCGAAATTCGCCCCTGCTCAGCATACTTGTGGGCAATCTTGATCAGATCCTGGCGTCTTTCAGCCGTGAGTGCGGGGATCGGCAGCCGCATCATCTGACCGTCTATAACCGGATTCAGCCCGAGGTTGGATTCGCGGATTGCCTTTTCAACTGCCGAAATATTGGAACGGTCCCAGACCTGCACGGTAATCATGCGTGGCTCTGGCACTGAAACTGTGGCCACCTGGTTGAGCGGCATTTTCGATCCGTAGACGGTAACCTGGATCGGGTCGAGGAGGTGCACGCTGGCGCGTCCCGTCCGCAACCCCGAAAACTCGCGCTTCAAGGCATCGACCGAAGCCTGCATGCGCTCTTCAAGGTCACTCAGGTCGAAGCTGTCTGACGACATGCCCTACTCCTTGTTATTCGCCCTCGCCAGCACTGCCTGAAACGCCGCGCGGACGTGCTTTTGATACACTGAGTTGGCCCATTGGCACTGGTCACGAAACGACCGTGGCCCGAGCCTCTCCTCGCAAAACCTTCAAGAGATTTCCAGGTTCCTCAACGGAAAACACAATTACCGGAAGTTTATTGTCCCGGGCAAGGGCGATAGCAGCCCCATCCATGACCTTGAGGTCGCGCGCCAGAACCTCACTGTAGCTCAATGTATCGTAGCGCTCGGCATTCTTGTTCGTCTTGGGATCAGCTGAATAAACCCCGTCGACCTGCGTCGCCTTGGCCACCGCGTCGCAACCGGTTTCAATAGCTCTGAGCGTTGCCGCCGTATCGGTGGTGAAAAATGGATTCCCGGTGCCTGCTGCGAAGATGACCACACGCCCCTTGCGCAGGTGGTGCATGGCCTTTGGATGCACATAAGCCTCGCAGACGGTTGGCATAGGGATAGCGGATTGAACCCTGGAGGACACTTTCAACTGTTCCAACGCGCCCTGAAAAGCCAGGGAATTCATGACAGTCGCCAGCATTCCCATGTAATCGGCGGTGGCCCGTTCCATACCATCCGCGGCACCCTTCAAGCCGCGAAAGATATTGCCTCCACCGATCACGATGGCGATCTCAGCCCCGGCTCCGACAGCTTCTGCCACATCTTTAGCCAGCCGATTGACCACACCCATGTCGATTCCGTAGCCGGACCGCCCCATCAACGCCTCGCCCGAGAGCTTGAGCAGCAAACGCTTGTATTTGAGCGGTTGTCTTGAATCGGACATGGTGTCTTCCCTACCCGTCGCACTTCGCACGCACGCCACAAATGTCAGGTGACGAACGCCTTTTATCGGAAGTTTCTTCCCCGCGATGCGCTGACAGCCCAAATCTCAGTGAGCCGCCTGGACCTGCTTCACTGTGCGATAAGCAGCCGGTCCAAGCGCCGCTAACGCCCGCCATAGCGCAATTCCAGCCGAATTTGCACTACCTGGATCGCTAAAACTGAAAATATCGCCAGCAAACATGTAAAAAACGACGTGGAATTGCTCACGACGTCCGGTGCAACCTCCAATTCAACCACGATACCAAAGACAACAAGACAAACGGCCGGTTTGGAAAACCGGCCGCCAATCAACTCTTATTCTTGCTCGCAGAACCATTAGCTAGAGCATGTTCAGCCGAAGTGTATGCGGTTCGGCGTGAAGAACATGCTCAAAACAAGAGAATAGAACGCGTTCGCGATTCCGTGAAAAGTGAACGCAATCTAGGCGCCGCCTGCCTTACGCACTTCCTCAGCGAAGTCCTCTTCCTCACCCTTGTCGACGCCTTCGCCAAGTACAAAGAATACAAAACCCTTCAGCTCAACGGGAGCCCCGGCCTCTTTTTCGGCTTCCTTGACCATCTGGCTGACAGTCTTGGAGGTGTCGTAGATGCTGGGCTGATCGAGCAGGCAGTGCTCTTTGGCAAAGCTCTTCAGGCTGGACTGGAAGATCTTTTCCAGAACATGATCCGGCTTACCCTGGTTCTTCTCCGCCAGAATGCCCTTCTCACGCTCAAGCACGTCAGCGGGAACACCATCAATATTAAGAGCAATCGGCTTGGTGGCAGCAACGTGCATGGCAAGCTGCCGGCCAAGCTCAGCCACGGCCTCTGCCTTGCCTTCCGTTTCCAGCGCAACAAGCGAACCCAGCTTGCCAAGCCCTTCTTGGTCCTTGTCGACCTTGTTGTGCATATAGCTCGCAACAAGACCCTTCTCGACAGACAATACCGCTGTGCGCCGCAGCGTCATGTTCTCGCCGATCGTCGCGATCATTTCCTTGACGTGGTTCTCAACCGTTTCCGACGTGCCAGGAAACGTCTTGGCATTGAGTTTTTCAAGGTCTCCACCGGCATCAATCGCCAACTCGGCAATGCCCGTTACCATCTTCTGGAACTGTTCGTTGCGCGCAACAAAGTCCGTCTCTGAGTTGACCTCGACCAGCGCACCAGTCGTTCCA
This sequence comes from Hyphomicrobiaceae bacterium, assembly GCA_047972825.1. Classification (GTDB taxonomy): domain Bacteria; phylum Pseudomonadota; class Alphaproteobacteria; order Rhizobiales; family Hyphomicrobiaceae; genus JAEUMD01. Next base: position 8,498 of record JBKEAX010000087.1, read on the forward strand.
GACGTGACCATGCCGACCAGACCTTCAGCAGCGGTGCGGCCAGCCTTCTTGGCTGCCTTGGCCAGACCCTTGGTGCGCAGCCAGTCGATCGCGGCTTCGATATCACCATTGTTCTCGGTCAGCGCCTTCTTGCAGTCCATCATGCCGGCGCCAGTGCGCTCACGCAGCTCCTTGACGAGCGAAGCAGTAATCTGGGTCATGGTAATTCCGTAGGTTGGCAGGAGCGCCGTTTACAGCGCCCCAACGTGGAAATGGCGTTGACCTCGGGGACCGGAATGCCCCCGGGTCCATGTGTTGAAGATGCGCCAGGCGCGCATTGCACCGGGCTTGGCTGGCCACTTGCCGCACCTGCGTGCAACAGTTCTGTGATCCAGACTTCAGGCGTTATACAGCAGCAGCTTCCGCCAGCTTCTTGGCTTCGGCCGACCAGTTATCCGTCGCAATCCGGCCATTCAGCTTGAGCTGAGCGTCCAGCGCGCCGGTTTGTTCAGCATCGAGATCGGCGATCTGCCAGAAGTGGAACACGCCCGCATCGTTGAGCCGCTGCTCCAGTTTCACATCGACACCGGGCAAGCGCTTGAGATCATCAGGCTCACCACGAGGCGCTTCGATGCCCTCGAACTTGGCCGGAGGAAGAGCTTCGCCAATCGGCGTCTCAGCAGCACCAATATCGACGCCGGAAGCCTGCTGGCTGCGCTCCAAGCCATCGATGGCCGCCTTGGAGATGAGATCGCAATAAAGCGTGATGGCGCGACCGGCGTCGTCATTGCCCGGGATCGGGAAATCAATGCCGTCGGGATCGCAGTTGGTGTCGATGATCGCCACGATCGGAATACCAAGCTTCTTGGCTTCCTTGATAGCGATCGATTCCTTGTTGGTATCGATGACAAACAACAAGTCAGGCGTGCCGCCCATGTCCTTGATGCCACCAAGTGCGAGGTTCAGCTTGTCACGCTCACGCGTCAGGTTCAGAAGCTCTTTCTTGGTACGCCCCTGCGGATTGGCGAGAATATCCTCAAGATGCCGCAAGTGACGGATGCGCTGCGAGATGGTCTTCCAGTTGGTCAGCGCACCACCAAGCCAACGATGGTTGATGTAGTATTGCGCCGAACGCTGCGCCGCATCCGCGATTGAATCGGACGCCGCCCGCTTGGTGGCGACGAACAACACGCGGCCACCCCCGGCGACGGTGTCGGAAATCTTGACCAGCGCCTGATGCAGCATCGGCGTCGTCTGTGTCAGATCAATGATATGAACATTGTTGCGGGCACCAAAGATGAACGAGGCCATCTTGGGGTTCCAGCGGTGGGCCTGGTGGCCAAAGTGAACGCCAGCTTCCAGCAGCTGACGCATATTGAAGATAGGCAGCGCCATCCGTTTCTTCCTTTTCCGGTTGAACCTCCGCAACCCTGAGAGAGCGAAAGCATTGATCTGGAAAGAGAAATTCCAGAAATGCCAAACGCCCACCGGAGCGTCCGACCGGGGCTTTCAATCCGGGCAGCGCGTCAGGTCACGTGTGGGATGGCGGCCTTATGACCGAGAATTCGGGGAAAAGCAAGGGTTTGGTCTCAGCACCCAGGACCAGAAAGAATCGAAGGCTACGGCAAGCACGCCCCAAACCGTGCCTTGGCAGCCGGTGTCAGGATGGCGATGGCGGATGGCTTCCCACTGGTCCAGGCCTGCAGGTCCGCGACGTTTGCCTCATCGAGCGCAACACAACCGGCCGTCCCCTTGCCCGGCTCGCGCCATACGTGAATGAAGATGCATGAGCCTGCCTTGTTAGCCGCATCGGCCGGGTAATCGACAACCACCCCCCTCCGATAGAGCTTTTCGGCAGCCATTTCGTCGAACCCGGCATCCTTTTCCACGACAGAACTATCGACAATCCTGCCATAGCTTTGCGAGCGAGGGTCCTCCACGCACAGGTGACGGCCCAATTCAAGTTTCATGTGGCCAGGATAGGTTGCATCATCAAACCCGAACGTTGCGCCAAGCCGGTAAATACCCATGGGAGACTTCAAATCGCCTTCGCGCTTTAATGGCTCTCCCGCATCAGCCAGTTCCCGATAGCCAGCACCCCACGCAGCACCCTTCTTGCCAACCACGGCCTGCAACATTCCCCCCACAGCAAGCCATGGCTGATCCGGCGCTGCCCGTTCAAACCGTTCGATGATAGCGGATGGACCGTCTTCATTCGCCACAGTCACAACAATCAAGCGCTCCGCTGCCTGCATGGCAGCGGGACATTGGGCAGCAAGAGCTGGGCGGTGTCCCATGAAATAAACCTGCATTGTGATCACAGCCACGCATGAAGCTGCAAACAATTTGCGTATGGATCGGCTCGTCATTGCTCCCCCTGCTTCATGAGAGTTGAACAACACAGCCTGCGAAATCTGTCATACAGCCCCGCACGACTTTACACCCGGCCTACAGTTCGACGACCTCACGCACGCCCGGCACCGTTGATAGTGCTCCCGCCTGTTGCGGAGAAACATCGAACAACCCCGGCACCTTGAACTCCAGTTCACGGCCACGCTCGGGCAGTTCCATGACGAGGCGTATTTCACCACCTTTGCGCCCATTGCTCGCCCTTGGAATGAGCCGTTCAACGATTTCCGCCTTCCAGCTGGGTTGGCGTGCGACGACATCGCAATCAAGAACCAGCTTGAGGCCGTTTTGCACGGTCGCCGCCACCTCGTCCAATCCCTCCAGTGAATTGACGCGCAGCTTGAGTGTGTCGCCATCGCGTTCTCCTTCCACGCCAATAACAACGGGTGTGCCGGCTTTCAAAAGTTCACCACAGACATTCAAGGTATCAGAGAAAATGACCGCTTCGAATTGACCGCTCATGTCTGAAAACATGGCGAAGGCGAACTTGTTGCCCCGTTGGGACTTGCGCTCGCGTGCCGAAACAACAATTCCCGCAAGACGGCCGACGTTTGAACCATGATCCGCGTCTGCCTCGAAATCCGCATAGCGCTTGATGCCAAGTTTGGCCAATGCGCTTGCGTATTGGTCAAGTGGGTGGCCCGACAGGTAGAAACCAACCGCCTCAAACTCGGCCGTCAACCTTTCCATGGGTGTCCATGCGCGCGTTGGCTTGAGTTCCAGTTGCGGCACCCCACCATCACCGTTTCCGCCAAACAGATCGGACGTTCCAAGTGCAGCGTCGCTTTCTGTCCTTTGGGCTGTCGCCATGATCGTGGCCGCATTGCCCGCTACGGCTGCGCGATTGGCTTCGACACCGTCAAACGCCCCTGCCTTCGCCAACGTCTCAATCGCCCGCTTGTTGAGCGCCTTGGAACTGATGCGCGAGGCAAAGTCACCCAGTGACTTGTAGTTGCCAGCCTCTTCGCGCGCGGCAATGATCGTCTCAACGGCAGACTCCCCGATATTCTTCAAGGCCGCCAGCGAATAGCGAATTGCCCCGCGCGGCTCCTTGCCGTCTTCATTGTTTGCATCCCGTGCCGGTGGTTCGGGAAGGAATGAAACACCCGACTCGTTGATGCACGGCGGCTTGACATCAATGCCGCTGCGGCCCGCCTCCGAAACGAACATGGCAAGCTTGTCGGTATTTGACATGTCCAGCGTCATGGACGCCGCCAGGAATTCTTCGCGGAAATTCGCCTTCATGTAGGCTGTATGATAGCTGACCAGCGCGTAGGCGGCGGCATGCGATTTGTTGAAGCCGTAGCCGGCAAATTTGTTCACCAGCTCAAAAATGTAGGCCGCATCCTGCTTCTTCACGTTGTTGGCAACCGCGCCTTCGACAAAGCGCGCTTGCTGCCGCGCCATCTCGTCCTTGTCCTTTTTGCCCATTGCACGCCTGAGCATATCTGCTTGCCCGAGCGTATAGCCACCCATCACCTGCGCGATCTGGATAACCTGCTCCTGGTAGATGATGACGCCGTAGGTCTCCTCCAGAATGCTCTTGAGCATATCGTGCAGGTAATCGACGGGTTCCTCGCCGTGCTTGCGATTGATGTAGGTCGGGATGTTATCCATCGGGCCTGGGCGATAGAGCGCCACCATGGCGATGATGTCTTCGAAGCGGTCCGGTCGAAGTTTCTTCAAGCTCTCCCGCATACCCGTTGATTCCAGCTGGAACACGCCAACGGTATCTGCTCGCGCCAACAGCTCATAGCTTCTCTTGTCGTCGAGCGGCAAGCTAGGCAGGTCAATCTCGATCCCTCGCCCACGCTTGACGAACTCGACGGCCTTCTGCAGCACCGTCAACGTCTTCAGGCCAAGGAAGTCGAACTTCACCAGCCCCGCGGCCTCCACCATCTTCCAGTTGAACTGCGTGACCGGAGTGGAAGACTTGGGGTCCTTGTAGAGTGGCACCAGCTCATCGAGCTGACGGTCGCCAATCACCATGCCGGCAGCATGCGTGGATGCGTGGCGATAAAGTCCTTCGAGCTTTTGCGCAATTTCCAGAAGGCGCGCGACGATAGGCTCAGCGTCACGTTCTTCCTGAAGCTTGGGCTCGCCTTCGATCGCCTCCGGCAGCGTCACGGGATTTGCCGGATTGTTCGGCACCAGCTTGCATAACCTGTCGACCTGCCCATAGGGCATCTGCAGAACGCGGCCAACATCACGCAGAACGGCACGCGCCTGCAGCTTACCGTGCGTAATGATCTGCGCGACCCTATCTTCACCGTACTTCTTCTGAACGTAGCGGATGACCTCGTCGCGGCGGTCCTGGCAGAAGTCGATGTCGAAGTCCGGCATCGAAATACGTTCCGGGTTGAGAAAGCGCTCAAACAGCAGGCCGAAGCGCAGCGGATCAAGGTCTGTGATCGTCAAGGACCACGCGACCAGTGAACCAGCACCCGAGCCGCGGCCTGGTCCCACCGGGATTCCGTTCGCCTTGGACCACTTGATGAAGTCCGCAACGATCAGGAAGTAACCGGGAAACTTCATGCGGGTGATAACGTCGACTTCATACGCAAGGCGCTTTTCATAGTCCTCACGCGTATAACCTGGCGCAATCGGCTGGGCCTTGAGCCTTGCCGACAAACCTTCTTCCGCCTGCCGTTTCATTTCCGCTGCTTCCAGGCGGAACTGTTCAATCTCCGAGACACTATCATCGCCAGCCACAAAGCGCGGCAGGATAGGTTTGCGGCCCTTCGGTCGATAGGCGCAGCGCAGGGCAATCTCGATGGTGTTCTCAAGCGCCTCCGGCAGGTCGGCAAACAGCTTTGCCATCTCCTCTGCGCTCTTGAAGTAATGCTCCGCCGTCACCCGCCGCCGGTTGTCTTCGACGACATAACGCCCCTCCGCAATACAAAGCAGCGCATCGTGCGCTTCATAATCGTCCGGCGTTGCGAAATAGACTTCGTTGGTTGCCACCAGCGGCAGCGCATGCGCATAGGCCATCTTAACAAGTTGTGGTTCGATATCGCGCTCGGCCGGCGTGCCGTGGCGCTGCAGCTCGACGTAGAGCCGGTCGCCGTACAGGTCTCGCAACGCCAACAATCGTGTTTCCGCCAACTCATGCTGACCTTCGCGCAAGGCACGGTCGATCGGCCCATCCGGACCACCACTCAGCGCGATTAGGCCTGCAGCGTGCGCGACAAGCGTTCCAAACCCCACATGCGGCGGTTCGCCCTCGCCAGGCCCAAGAAAAGCGCGGCTGGCGATCTTCATCAGCGATGCATAGCCGTCTTCGTTCATGGCAAGCAGAGTGACAAGCCCGTCGGCACGCGGGTCAAGCCCGTGCGTCCCGCGCGGCGAGGCCTGTGGCAAGGCCGGTCCGTCCTCTGCCTCAACGCCGAAATCAACCGCCACCGAAACACCGGCAATCGGTTGAATCCCGGCCGCTGAAAGCTTCTCGGAAAATTCCAGCGCACCAAACATGTTGTTGGTGTCTGTCAGCGCCAGCGCGGGAAACCCGTATGCCGTCGCCAGCTTGGCCAGCTTGGCAATCGGCAGCGCACCTTCCAGCAGTGAATAGCTCGAATGAACCTTGAGCGGGATATAACGCGGCAAGGTCGGTGCCGGAGCGGCTGTGGCGGAGGTCTCGCGAATCGTATCAGTCATGGGTTGAGGTTAGCCGAGCAGCTAACGACAAGCGAACACCCCCAGCGCCGCCATCACGTTTTGCCCACAGTCCACAGTGGCCCGGCGCGGCTTTCACCAGATTTATCAGCGTGGGGCCCGCGACAGCTCCACCAAATGCCCGTCAGCCAATTGCAGCACCCGGTCCATACGATAGGCCAATTCGAGATTGTGGGTCGCAATGAGCGCTGCCACACCGGTATGGCGAATAAGCGAAATCAGTGCGTGAAAAACATGCTCGGAGGTCTTGGGGTCGAGATTCCCGGTCGGTTCGTCCGCCAAAAGCAACCTGGGCGCATTGGCCAGCGCACGGCAGATGGCGGTGCGCTGCTGCTCACCACCTGAAAGTTCCGCTGGCCGGTGTTCAACGCGCTCGGCAAGGCCCAGCGCCCCAAGCAGGTCACGCGCTCGCGCTTCAGCTGCGCGACGTCCCTGACCAGCAATCATTTGCGGAATGACAACGTTCTCCAGCGCGGAAAACTCCGGTAGCAATTGGTGGAATTGATAAACAAAGCCAACTTCGCCACGCCGCACGGCCGTGCGCTGGCTGTCATCCATTTTTGCGCAGTCACGGCCGTTGACGATCACATGGCCGGAATCGGGCTGCTCCAACAGGCCGGCAATGTGCAGGATGGTCGACTTGCCCGCACCCGATGGACCAACCAGTGCCACCGCTTCACCTGGCATCAACCGCGCTGACGCACCGTCAAGAACATTGATCTCGCGCGGTCCCTGCCGGAATGTGCGCCTCAGTTCGACAAGTTCGAGCACCGGCACTGCGGAAGCATATCGCGTATCCAAGAGGCCACCTCACTCGTAGCGCAGGGCTTCGACAGGATCGAGCCGGGAGGCCCGCCATGACGGATATAGTGTCGCCAACACGGAAATCACCATCGCCATGATGACGATCGCACCGGTCTCGTGTGGATTGATGTCGGCTGGCAGTTTGTTGAGGTAGTAGACCTGCGGATCAAAAATCTGCGTGTTGGTCAGCCAGGCCACGAACTGCCGGATCGGCTCCAGGTTCCAGCAGAAGACGATCCCCAGGATCAATCCGGCCAAAGTACCGACAATGCCTATCGAAGCCCCGGTAATCAGAAAGACTCGCATGATCGCTCCCTTCGACGCCCCCATCGTCCTGAGAATTGCGATATCCCTGCCTTTATCTTTCACCAGCATCATCAAGCCGGAGATGATGTTCAATGCCGCCACAAGCACAATGAGGGACAGGATGATGAACATCACATTGCGCTCAACCTCAAGGACGGTGAAAAACGTTTCATTGCGCTGGCGCCAATCACTCACCTGGATGGTCGGCCCGCCCACACGGCGTATCTCCTCTGCGAAACGGTCAACGGCTTCGGGATCGTCAACAACAATTTCAAGAACGTCGACTTGCTCCCCCTTGGAGAAGTAGCGCTGCGCCTCCGACAACGGCATGAACACCATCATGCGATCATATTCGGACATGCCCAACTCAAATACAGCCCCAATCTTATAGGGCCTTGAGCGCGGCGCCGTGCCAAACGGAGTCGACGCCCCGCGCGGTGAAACAAGAGTGATGGTATCGCCCGCCGTTACCCGCAACTCGTTGGCAAGCCGCTGGCCGATGGCAATGCCCCGTTGTTCATCAAACCCCGCAAGCGTACCGGCCTGAACATTGCCCCAAACCAGCGGCAACTTTTTCAAAGACGCTTCGCTCACGCCCCGAACCAGACCACCGGTCGCCTGCACGGCAGACGACACCATGACCTGCCCTTCAATCAACGGAATAGCAGCCTTGACCCCCGTGATGGTATCGATGCGCTTGACCATGTCCTCATAATCATTGAACGGCTCACCAATCTTGTGCACGATGACGTGGCCATTGAGCCCCAAGATCTTGGAGAACAGGTCCTTGCGGAAACCATTCATAACGGCCATGACGATAATCAGGGTTGCAACGCCCAGCATGATGCCGATGAAGGAAAAGCCGGCGATGACCGATATGAAGCCTTCTTTGCGACGCGCGCGGAGGTAGCGCCCTGCAAGCATCCATTCAAAAGCAGAGAATGGTCTGGCCCGCAGGCTCTTGCGTCCTGCAGCGGCGGCTGACGTACCATCCGTCATTCGTTTTGCTCCTGCCGGTCCCATCCCGTTGTCGGCCCCACCATTGCCCGCAATAAACGGCAGCAACGAGGCTGAATGAATCTCTCGCCACGATCAGCCGCAACACAAAAAACCAACGGGGAAAGTCTTTCGTCGATCGCCTAATCGCATGGCCGCATGCGCTAATAAGCCCGCGCAATCAAAACAAACTCCTTGGCTGCCTCACCCGTGAAGATACAGGACTGCCCGTCTATTGCCGGTTGCTCCAAAGGCGCGTTGCGAATTGTCAGCTTCAAGGCTTTCAGCCGATCGTCAATGTCATCGAGCACCGACCCCTCCGGCCTTGACCACGGCACCTGAACCCACCCCTTGAACACCGTGGCAGCATCATCGTCAGATTGCGCCGCACCAAAATAGCTGGCGAGCGCATCAAATGTCGTGATGCCGGAAATAATATTGCCATCAAGGCGCGCTTTGGCCTCAGCAAACAGCGTTGATTGAATGTCATCCAACAGCGCCACGGCACCATCAACGAAATCGGCCTTCGAAATGGTGCTTGAGATCACCTTGTCGCCATCGCGCAGGCGATCGCGCCGCATGAACGTGACATTGCCCGCCGCAACATCGCGCCCCCCAACCTCAACGATGACCGGAGCCCCGCGCCGCACCCAGTTCCAGCGTTTCTCGGCCGATTTCAACTGCTTCACATCAACCAGTATGCGAATGCCCAGCACCTTGAGGTCCTGTTCAAGGCCCTTACAGAAGTCCACCAATGCATCGTCCTCGGGCTTGCCGCGCAGCATTGGCACAATGACAATCTGGCGGGGCGCTATTTTGGGCGGCACGCGCAATCCGTCATCATCCCCATGAGTCATGATGACGCCACCGATCAGCCGCGTTGAAACACCCCAACTTGTCGTATGGCAAAACGTGAGCTGCCCCTCCGCACTCTGGTATTGGATGTTTTGTGCTTCGGCAAAGTGCGTGCCCAGGTAATGCGATGTACCGGCCTGAAGCGCCTTGCCGTCTTGCATCATCGCTTCGATAGAGAAGGTATTGTCCGCTCCAGGAAAGCGCTCGTTGGCCGGCTTCTCACCCGTGATGACCGGCATGGCCAGGACGTTTTCGGCAAACTCTCGGTAAACTTCGAGCATGCGCAGCGTCTCGGTCATCGCATCATCACGATCGGCATGCGCGGTATGCCCCTCCTGCCACAAAAATTCCGCCGTGCGCAGGAAAAGCCTCGTACGCATCTCCCAGCGCACCACATTGGCCCACTGATTTATGAGCAGCGGCAAATCGCGATAACTCTTGATCCAACGCTGGAACGCATCACCGATAATGGTCTCAGATGTCGGGCGAACGATGAGCGGTTCTTCCAGCTTCGCGTCGGGATCAAGCACCAGCTTGCCGCCATCGTTCTTCAAACGATGATGGGTAACGACCGCCATCTCCTTGGCGAAGCCCTCGACGTGTTCAGCCTCCTTGGCGATGAAGCTCATGGGGATGAACAGCGGAAAGTAGCAGTTGTCGTGCCCCGTGTCCTTGATGCGGCTGTCCAACTCAGCCTGCACCCGTTCCCAGATCCCCCAGCCCCACGGCTTGATGATCATGCAGCCACGGACAGGGCTCGTCTCTGCCATGTCACCGTCACGCACGACCGCCTGATACCACTCGGGAAAGTTCTCCTCCCGGGTGACAGAAAGCGCTCGCTTGCTCATCGAAAGACCTCCCGCGACGGCAGCCAAGTGCCAGTCGAACCCCGCCCATGCTCGTTCCCGAGCCAGATTCGGACGCGTCTTGGTATGCACATGCTTTTCACATGCAATTCCAGTCCCGTCCACAAACCCCAAGTGTGAGCCAGCTCATTGCACCGTTTCCGGCAAGAAACGCTGGCCTCGAACTGCGCTCTTAACGAAGAACACCCTGCCCGGCAATGGCACACGCGCCAGACAACGGGGAAACACCGCCGTCGTTTTCGATCAATCCACCCATACAGTCTTCTGGGTTTCTCGGTGTAGACCGCGATCACGGACGAACCGGAAGCAATGGGCAGGCAGGTCGAAAACAGAACGAAACAAGTACATTTGAGTTGACGACAGCTATCGACGTCACCCGCAGGGCTTCTTTCTCACCGGGATCACGGCGTGCCAGCGAGCTTTGCAGGGCTCGTGTAAACCACACCGCGAGATCGGAGGAATTTGCACGATTACGGATTTGTTCTAATGCGCCCTCAACGCCACGCTTGACCAGCGCTGGAGAAACAGCAGCGCGAAGCAATTCGCAACCCACCGCCTCCTGCCAACACACCGAGGCAACATGCGTATACCGCAATCACGAATGCTGCACGAATGGGCATTGCTTTTACCTGACGAAATCATAACCAATCCTGCTCAATTAACCCTACACGCTGCATGATCGCAGGGGACAATCGCAATTCAGTGCGCCCAGGAAATAAAACTGTCCCAAATTGCATAAAATTAGCTACATGTACGCGTACTAACGCGTGACAGACTGGCAAGGCTTGGTTATGTTACGGGCGCCTAGTGCAATGAAAAAGGGCGAGCCATGTATTTATTGGATATCGGCCCAAGTCTGGGGAGTTAAAGTGCACCTGCTTTTTCGGGTTTGCACATGCGTCAACCGAACAACATATAAAGGCAATTTCAGGCCTGAGCGATGATCGGGAGCGCAACCACAAACGAAAAAGAGCAGGGCAACCCGCTGCCCTGCTCTTTTCGTTTTGGGGCCCTGGTTCAACCGCATTTTCGAGACGACAATTATTTCGTCGGGTCGAACTCTTTGACAGGTAACTGCAAAGGGAAAGTCTCAGGCGATAGCCACCCTTCGTTGACGCCCACGTAGAACACCGCAAAGACGCATGTCGCCACGGCGGTGTTTATGAGGAAGATGCGCCAGAACCGGAAATGGGCCGGCGCACTCTCAGGCGTACCGGGCACCACTTCGCCTTCTTCATCCTGCGATCGCGCCGCAAAGGGCAGCACCGCAAACAGCGCCAGCCACCATATGATGAAATAGATCGCAATGCCGTAGGCTAGGCCCATCGTGCAGCTTGCCTCCCTTTGCATTCTGGCCGCCTGAAAATCTCGGTCCGGCGGCGCTGAGATCCAGCCCTCAACTTATGCCTGCTCAAGCTCGGTCAAAGTCCCCAGGAAATCTTTCGGATGGAGGAAGAGCACCGGTTTTCCATGCGCCCCAATCTTGGGCTCTCCATCTCCCAGCACCCGCGCACCTGAAGCCTTGAGTTGGTCACGCGCGGCAATGATGTCTTCCACTTCATAACAGACATGATGGATGCCGCCATTGGGGTTCTTCTCAAGGAACTTGGCAATCGGCGAATCCTCGCCAAGCGGTTCCAGGAACTCAATCTTGGTATTCGGCAGCGTGACGAAAACCACTGTCACGCCATGGTCTGGCTCAGCCTGCGGAGGTGACACTTCAGCGCCGAGAGTGTCGCGGTAGGTCGCAACCGCACCTTCCAGATCACGGACCGCGATGGCGACGTGATTGAGGCGTCCAATCATCTCATTGTGCTCCGTATTAATCTTGTTATCAGTGGCCGGCGTTTTGCCCAACCGTGTCGAGAGAAGGAATATCAGTCCATCCAAGCAACACACTGCCTTATGCAACGCGCCCAAACCCAGCGGCAGACTCTGCGTTCTCTGGCATACGTTTACCTCAACGGCCAGCCCACCTGACGTCTTTGTCACGCAGAACCGCTGCACACTTCAGCTGAACATGCTCCAGCTTTCCCGCGAGATCTGCCCGTCGGCCGCAAAGATACACCTTCAAGCATCAATCAAGTTAATGAGAACCTTGGCGATAGGCTTTTTGCCCCACACATCGCCAACAGCGGCACGAACCGACCGGCGCACAGCTTCGCGCACCACCTCGATCTCACGCAGCTTTCGAGACGGCAGGCTGTCCAGGGTT
>JBKEAX010000632.1:0-3306 GCA_047972825.1 Hyphomicrobiaceae bacterium
AGCGGGCTTCGTCACACGACCTCATTTCACGGCATGTCCGCTTCCCTTCGCATGCGAAGTCTGCCGTTTGGTGGCCTGGCGAATTTTGCCCTGGCGAGGGGCGATTGTTTCCAAGTCCTGACGACTGGCGCAATGCACTGGCATCAAGCGTATTCACGGCACCGGCCAATCCACGGGGCCAAGTGGCGTTTACGAACTCGCGGTAACGGTCCAGGTTTTGACCACACAAAGCCTCACAAGGAATACCGTCACCATCGCCGTCGCGCCTCGTGTGTCCACAGACCTCAAGCTTGTATGCCGCCTCAGCACAACTGGAAATCTGCCCGCAGTATTTTACGGCGCAATCAAATCCAGCCCCCTGCTGCGCTTTCAATGCTGGCGCAAATGAGCAAAATAACAGACATATGGCCAGACACCGCACATGCATGCGAACAGACTAGATCACGTTTCACGGAATCGCGAATACGATCTATTTTCCTTTATTTGGAGCATGTTTTTCACGCTGAACCGCGGACACTTCGGCTAAACATGCTCTAGCAAAGCGAACCAGCAATTTTATTCGAATACAGATGAAGGCTACAGATCGGGAATGAAGACGTCTGAAATCGATATCTTGATCGTCCCGGGCTGGTCCAGCTCCGGCACGGAGCACTGGCAGACGCGCTGGGAGCGAAGCCTCAAGACGGCGCGGCGTGTGGACCAGGACGACTGGCTGCATCCCAACAAGGACGCATGGGCGGGCAAACTACACGCGGCAATTGTTGCGGGCAACACTGACCTGCCGATCGTCATCATCGCACATAGTCTTGGTGTCGCACTCGTGGCGCACGCCGCAGCCACCATGCCCGCCGGGCTTGTTGCGGGCGCATTCCTGGTCGCGCCCGCGGACGTCGATAACGCCGACACGTGGCCAACCACCAATGGCTATGACTTTGACTACCAAGGCAGTGGCTTTGCCCCCCTGCCGATCAAACCGTTACCGTTCAAATCGGTACTGATCGGTTCGGAAAATGATCCTTATTGCAGCGCGGAGCGTGCTGAAAAGTTGGCAACCGCCTGGGGGGCCACATTCATATCAGCAGGCGAAGCTGGCCACATCAACTCCACCTCCGGCCATGGACCATGGCCAGAGGGCTTGATGCGCTTTGGCTGGTTCCTCAAGCAGATCAGTCTCACGGAGGGCACCGGCGGCACTTAAAGCGTGTCGCGAAATATGAGATTCGCTCATCACGCTTTAAGTCTTTGATTTTATGCATGTGATGAGCGCAAAACCGCTGCACACTTTTGCGCGACATGCATTAGCTCTACGCTCCGGTGGACCCAGACCCGGCTCCAACCGTCCATCGGCTGGCTGATGGCAACGCGAGACTCAAGCGCCACCGCTCCTGAGTTCTTTCTCAGCTTGCCGGGTAAAATCATCGATCATCTTGTTCAGTTCGGCGTCTGAGACACTGATGCTTTTTGCCTCAAGATCGGCTTTCACTTTGCGCAAGACATCGTCGTGTCCCTTCTCGGCAAGATCGGCACGGCGCACTTCCTTGGCGTAATCATCGATCTGAGCGGCGTCCATGCCCATCTTCTGCCCGGCCCATTCGGCGAGCAAGCGGTTACGACGCATCTCCGCTTTGAATTTCATCTCAGCGTCGAACGCAAACTTTGTCTCTTGACCCTTTTCACGATCATCGAAAGCTTTCATAAAGACCTCCATTTTAGCGCCACCTTAGCGCGAATTTATCTGAATTTACACGTCGAGCGTGCTCTTTTGTTGCCCAAAAACACCGCGTGGTAATTTTGCCATGGCTGGCGATTCAGGCGAAATCAATGGCTTGGCTGTCTGGTTACCGAGTTGGTCGTCAACACCCTTCTGTAGATTGTTTCCGCGCCCCGGTTCCGCTAGTGTCAGGGCGAAAAAATGTGGCGGCCACGGGACGGGGCTGGCTGCGAACCGATTGGAAAACTTACTGCAACTTCAATAGGTCACAACGCCTTCTCCCGCGGTAGAACAAACTCAACAACGTCACTACGTGTATCTGAGCAGCATGACAACAAGAACGGACTCAATGATCAGAGGATTACCTATGAACAGGCGGCGTCGCGTCTACGAAGGCAAGGCGAAGGTGCTCTACGAGGGACCCGAGCCTGGTACGCTAATTCAACACTTCAAGGATGATGCAACTGCGTTCAATGCAAAGAAGCATGAATTGATCGACGGCAAAGGCGTGTTGAACAATCGCATCTCCGAGGTGATATTCCAACGCCTCAACGAGATTGGTGTGCCAACACACTTCATCAAGCGCATCAACATGCGTGAACAGTTGATACGTGAAGTCGAAATCATTCCGCTTGAAGTTGTCGTGCGCAACATTGCGGCGGGATCGATCGCAACGCGCCTGGGTCTCGAAGAAGGCACCATGCTGCCGCGCTCAGTCATTGAGTTCTATTACAAGGACGACAAGCTGAACGATCCGATGGTCTCCGAAGAGCACATCACGGCCTTTGGCTGGGCCGCGCCCGCCGAAATCGAAGAGATCATGTCGTTGGCGCTCAGGATCAACGACTTCCTCATCGGCCTGTTCCTTGGCATCGGCATTCGCCTCGTCGATTTCAAGATCGAGTTCGGCCGGATGTGGGAAAATGACACCATGCGTATCGTTCTGGCCGATGAGATCAGCCCGGACAGCTGCCGGTTGTGGGATATCGAATCCAACGAGAAGCTCGACAAGGATCGGTTCCGCCGCGATCTGGGTGGTCTGCTTGAAGCCTACCAGGAGGTTGCAAAGCGCCTCGGCGTGCTCAATGAAAGCCGCCCTCCTAAGGGCGCCGGTCCGGTGCTTGTCGCATCGAATGGGGCCGGTGGAGCCGGCAAGGCAAAATGAGCAGCCCGCTCTTGTCGCTGCAAGCCGCGTAGAATTGCAGAACGCTTGTGAACGGCCGTGCCTTGCAGCGCGGCCGTTTTGCATGGAGACTTGCAGGCGCGGCCCATAAGAGGCAAACAAGGCCGCAATTCACATCTGCATCTGCCGCATCGCCAAGGAACGGGCCAAATGAAAGCGCGCATCAAGATCACCCTCAAGAACGGTGTCCTCGACCCGCAAGGCAAGGCCATCGGCCATGCCTTGGAAAGCCTCGGTTTCAGCGGCATCGACGATGTGCGCCAGGGCAAATACATCGAGGTCAAGCTCAAGGAGACCGACGAGGCCAAGGCCCGTGAAGCCGTCGAGCGGATGTGCAACGAATTGCTCGCTAACACGGTGATCGAGAACTACACCTATGAGATCGAAGCCTGAGGTGATGTGGGCATGAGTA
>JBKEAX010000057.1:0-7524 GCA_047972825.1 Hyphomicrobiaceae bacterium
CAGTAAAAATCTGGGGTTGCCGCCTCCCGGAAACATCCATTGCAACAGCAAACGTGCCTGGCCGGCGCGAAAACGCAACGGCCGTGCTGCCATCCGGCGCAAGAGCGATATCGTGGCCGCGCCCGGAAAGCGGGATCGCGCGCACAACCACTCCATCATTGGCAAGAAAAACGATCTGGTAGGTCCCATCTACAGCCCGCGCCGCCGAGACGAAACCCATGCTAGGTGCGCCGGAGGCTGCGTGTCCAAGGGATGGCAGTGCAAGCGGCGCCGAAGCCAGCAGCGCTGATCCACCAACCAGAATAGTTCTGCGGTCAATCGCCATCGAGTTCATTGAATCCGATCGTGAGCGCTGATGCCGGCGCAATCTCGCGACCGATGATTTGCCTCAAACCGTTGCAGTTGAAGCGCGCGCGCTTGAGTTCGCGGATATTATCGCTGGATGCAGCAGCCGCACCGTTCTCGGCGGATGGCAAGATCAATGTCTCGGCGTCACGCTCCAAAGAGTTGTAGGCGCCCGACATCCAACCTTTCATCCATGCCTTTTCCTTATCCTTGGCTACAACTTCGCTGACAACATGGTCCAAATGCAGTGCCTTGTGAAGATTGTGCAATGCAAGCACTGACGTAGCCACAACATCACGGGAAAGCCCGGCACGCTCGAACGGAAGGCCGGCCCAGGACTTTTTCGCCTCCGCCGCCTTCAGCCATGGCAACAACATTTCCTCGCGCACGACTTGAAGGCCCGTCAACAGGCTGCGAACCAATTCAGCGGCGGCTTCATTGGCAGACTTGTAATCCTTGTTTTCAGCTCCAGGGGTAAGCAGTCGCTGCCGCCACCCGTCGTTGGCTGTCCAGTCCTCGGACATACGTTGCGCGAGCAGGGCGACATGCCCTGCAATTGCATGTGCCAATTGACAACGATACTTGAAAGCCTCTGACGTTTCGTTGCTGGCTGATGCAAATAGCAAAACTTCCACTGCAGGTAGCCCCTGCAAGGCGGCGGATTGACCTGCAATGGCATCAACGCTCAGTAATTCAGCGGGACGCTTTGAGAGAACTCTCGAAACTTGACGGCGTACAACACCGCGTGGATCAGGCAGGAACGCCACTCGCTGCCAACGATTGTCGGTTCGCGCCGGACCGAACCTGATGTGCTGGATCCGCGACCACGCATGAATACTGCCGGCGAACGCCTTGCGTGCTGCGTCGAGCGTATCCTCGGAAGGCTTTTCACACCAAGCTGCGGTGGCAACCGTTGTCTTGCCGCTCAAGTCTGCAAAAAACTGGTAGGCGGGCACAATGGTGTTATCGACAGCCGATGTGACCATTGCCTTGAGCTCCGGCGGCACCTTGGCATTGTCATGGGCGTGCGTAATAGAGAACGGCGCCGTTACTGCTGCGATAAACGCAACAAGCGCCACAGCAAGATGCATGCGGCGCCCGTTGTTAGCGGCCATATCACAAGACAGGCATTTTGAAATCATTCGGCCTCGTCGGCAGACTGCGCGTTCAACAGTCCATAATTCTCGACGCCGATCTTTTGCAGCAAGTCGAGCTGCGTCTCCAGGAAATCAATGTGCCCCTCTTCATCTCGTAGCAACTCTTCGAACAGATGCATGGTGACGAGGTCAGTTTTCTTGCGGCACAGATCCCGCCCTTTTGTGTAGTGCTCCTTGGCTGTGTATTCACCCTTGAGATCGCATTCCAGAACCTCCTTGACGTTCTGGCCGATCATCAATGGCGCCACGGTCTGCAAGTTGGGATGGCCTTCCAGGAAGATAATGCGCGCTATGATCTTATCCGCATGTTGCATTTCCTCGATGGACTCTTCACGCTCCTTCTTGGCCAACTTGCCAAAGCCCCAGTCGTCAAGCAGCCGGTAGTGCAGCCAGTATTGATTGACCGCGCCAAGTTCGAGTTTCAGCGCCTCGTTCAGGATGTTGATGACGTCTTTATCGCCTTTCACGTGGAATACCCTTCCATTTCCGGAGCCCTCATACGGGCAGCATGAGATCAGCCAGAGTGTCGATCGCAGTGCAACGCTGGCCCACATGCTTGTTTTTCGCAATGAGCAACCGGCGTTTGATACTGGAGCAGGCGTTAGGGCAAACCAGCCGACGCTGCTCAAGATCTTCCAGCTTGGCGTATATTGTCTCGATTGCCAGGGGAGCACAACCGCAGCAATTCATACGCTTGTTCAAATGCCGCCAGATAACCCCTGGAGTCGGCAGCGGTGGGTCAGGCTGCGTCATGATGTCCAGAAGTGCAAGCTCGATGTCATGGTCGGAAATGATAGTGCAGGAACAGATCAGCATGTTCACGGCGCTCCTACATGGGTCGCGCCGCGACGGGGTCTACATAGGCGTTAGCGTTAACGATCCAGCTGGGCGAAACAACGTGCTCGACGCTGCGAAGCGTCAACGCATAGGTCCCCGCGTGATGCAACACCTCATCCACCATCGAATTATCGAGCAGTGCAAAAGCGCACGCGCGCATGGCAGGACAAGTGTTGTGCTGGCAGGCCGCAATCATGGAGATCGCCAGACACTCGTCACGGCAAAAACCGCAAGCATTGAGTGGCCAAACCGAAATCTTATTGCGCGAGGAAACGGCGATAGCCTTCGACCAGGATGCCAGGGAACCAACCGCTGTTTCAGCGAGCTTGGGGCCTAGCAGGTTGGAGTAGAGCTGCCAAACCTCTTCCCAGCACCCGATATCACTATTTTGGTAGCCCGAGATCCAGCCACGAAAACCAAGCCCAACAATGGCTTCAGCCGGGTAATGCTCCAAGGAGGGTGTGTTGGAACACAGCAGGCATCCCGAACTTTGCGAACGCCCCTCGGATCTGGTCGCAAGAGAACCCCTGGCAGCATCGCAGGAGCGCGTCTTTTTTTTCATCATCCTCTCCAATCGAAGGGGTTTAAGGCCCCGACATCGGACGTCTTATTTTTGACTGTAGTGATATAGAAATCGTTCGCGACAGGAGATGTCAACCTGAAACATGGCCTGCGGAACGTCATGACGCAGGATTTCCGGCTCTAGTTTTGAAGCGTTCAAAACTAGAGCATTAAAGGCGCTTCACACACGCCGAAAACCTGCTTTCAAGCCGCCCCCGCTAACGCCAATCGGCATTACAAAGTGCGTGCGCTTCCCCTGGGCTTAGCTGCGCGCGAGGTTTTCCGCGCCTTGAGCGGCTTTGCCTTTTTGGCAGCCGAAGCCTTTCCTTCCTTTTTCTGGGCCTTGGCCATGTCGGCAATCGTTGTCTGGTTGAGCACCGTTACAAACGCCTCGAATGCCGCATCAAACAGCTGCTCCTGGGCCTGAGGCAGCGTCGCACCTTCCGCACTTTCGCTGGCTTCCAGTTCCATCGCCCGGACGACATCACCCACCTTGATCGCTTCTGCCGGCCGCGCTAAGCGCACACCGCCATACCTCCCGCGCTCGCCCGTAACAAATCCGCCACGCGACAGGAGGTGGACCATTTTAAACGTATTCTGCTGGGTCAGATCCAGCTCACTTGCCAGATCAGCAACCTTCTGCAGGTCCTGTTCGGAACGCGCACATGCCACAAGAACACGTAAGGCGTGCGATGTTGCCTTGTTGAGTTTCATGACAAAGACCGCCTCTTGCTCGAATTTGGGATTAGCTTTTTCACGGAATTCAGTAGCCTCGTCAACCTTTTGGCCTTTTGTGAGCGCCCTGCC
Source organism: Hyphomicrobiaceae bacterium (assembly GCA_047972825.1). Taxonomy (GTDB): domain Bacteria; phylum Pseudomonadota; class Alphaproteobacteria; order Rhizobiales; family Hyphomicrobiaceae; genus JAEUMD01. Next base: position 3,708 of record JBKEAX010000057.1, read on the forward strand.
GCAGGGGCACGCCTGATCTTACTGGTACGAGCCTCACTGGCGCCACGCTGAAGACCGTCAATCAATTGCATGGCAATACGCTGTCTAAAATAGCCCATGAAATATGTTTCCACCAGATTGAGACAAACTAACCTCGCTTGGGTGCTTGCGGCTCAGGCAGTTAGAAGACCGGGTACATTATTAGCTTCTATGCGAGTTTTGTCATCAAAATATTCTTGACCCACTCCGTATTCAATGAATACATGAAAATTGGGTGCAGTCGGAAGGCATGCGGTCAGTCTGTCATGCCTTCGGTCAGTGCGCCGAACCCAGGGCCTTAAACCCTGTGCTATCGGAGAGGGAAACGATGTTTAGAATGTTCGTGCGTGCGGCTTTTACTGCACCACTGCTACTTGCCGCTTGGCCTGCCACCGCGCAGGACGCACCGACAATTGACACCGTGCTTTCGACCTATGCCGACGTCGCCGAAGCCGGTTATGCCGATTCTCTGGCCACTGCGAAGACTCTGCAAAGTGCAATTGACAAATTCATCGCCGAACCGACAGACGCTAATCTCGACGCTGCCCGCAATGCTTGGCTTGCCGCGCGCGTTCCTTATCAGCAGACTGAGGCCTTCCGATTCGGCAACGCGATCGTCGACGACTGGGAAGGCAAGGTGAATGCCTGGCCGCTTGATGAGGGGCTGATCGACTATGTCGATGCCTCCTACGGCGATGATAACCCTGAAAATCCGCTCTTTACGGCCAATGTGATTGCTTCAAAAACAATCAAGATCGGCGGTGAGGATATCGATATCTCCACGATCACCAAGGAATTCCTGGCCGACAAGCTGCAGGAAGCAGGCGGGGTGGAAGCCAATGTCGCCACCGGCTATCACGCCATCGAGTTCCTTCTCTGGGGGCAAGACCTCAATGGCACCGATGCGGGAGCCGGCAACCGGAAAGCGTCGGACTTCGACACGAAGAACTGCACCGGTGGCAATTGCGACCGCCGCGCCGCCTACCTCAAGGTTGTGACCGACCTACTGGTTGATGATCTTGCCTGGATGACCGCCCAGTGGGGTAAGGACGGAGACGCGCGCAAGGCCGTGACCGAAGCGAAGGGCAACGCAGGCCTCAAGACGATCTTCACCGGCCTGGGGTCACTGTCCTACGGCGAAATGGCCGGCGAGCGCATGAAGCTTGGGTTGCTTCTGCATGATCCCGAAGAAGAACACGACTGTTTTTCCGACAACACGCATAACTCGCACTATTACGATGTGTTGGGAATCCGCAACGTTTACCTGGGAAAATATACGCGTACTGACGGAAAAGAGGTGAAAGGGTATAGCGTTTCAGATCTGGTTAAGGCAAAGTCCCCTGAGACTGATGCTGCGGTGCGCAAAGCCCTTGATGCAACGGTCGAAAAGATGGCCGCGCTCAAAACCCGTGCTGAAGGTGGCGAGCGTTACGACCAGATGATCGGCCAAGGCAATGACGAGGGCAACGCCGTCGTCCAGGCCGCCATCGATGCGCTCATTGCGCAGGCAAAAGAGTTTGAACGCGCCATGGCCGTTCTTGAGTTGGGTTCAGCCGAGTTCGAGGGATCAGACAGTCTCGATGCCCCCGATAAGGTGTTGCAGTAGGAGTTTGGTGTCAGAATTTGCTCTTACCGCGGCACTTGTGGCGATAGAGAGTTTTGTGGAGAGAAGAGACAATCGTGCGCGGGGGCGTGCGATGCTCGAGAAAACAACTGGGGGACAGATCATGTTCAAAACTGCCTCATCCATTGCCGCCCTTTCAGTGGTGGCTTTGGGATTATCTCTTAGTACTAGCGCGCCAGCGAACGCTGCCGACCTCGGCGGAGATTGCTGCGCGGATCTTGAAGAACGGGTCGCTGAACTCGAAGCCACGACGGCGCGCAAAGGCAATCGCAAGGTTTCGCTCACCGTCTCCGGCCAGGTGCACCAGATGCTGATGTACTGGGACGACGGCAAAGAGAGCAACGCCTACGTTGTTGGAAACGCCAACGACCAAACCAACTTCCAGTTCAACGGCGAGGCCAAGATCTCCGCCGATGTCACTGCGGGTTATCAAGTCACGGTGCGCATCAACGACACGCTTTCGGGCAGCGTCAATCAGGATGATGACGACGCATCCGGCGATGAAGCCTTCACGCTTTGGGAATCCTATTGGTACTTGAAGAGTGAGCGGCTCGGGCAGGTCTCACTTGGTATGGCGCCGCGTGCGACTGATGGTGTCCCCGAGCACGACTTGTCGGAGACGGGCGCTGCAGCTTATGCAGGTGTCCAGGACATCGGCGGTGGCTTCTCGTTGCGTAACGCGGGCGGCGGCGGTGGTCTGACAGACCTCACCTGGGGTGACCTGTACTCGCACTTCAATGGCGATACAGCAAACGTCGTGCGCTACGATTCTCCAACTTTCGCTGGTTTCGTTGTCTCGGCCTCCTGGGGTGAAGACGACATGTGGGACGTTGCGTTGACCTACGCCGGTGACTTCAACAGCATCGCAATTGAAGCGGCAATCGGCTACACCCAATCGACGGACTCCAACGGCGTCGATGGCAGTGGCGATGATAATTTCGATATCGTCATGGGTTCAGCATCCATCCTGCACAAGCCGTCGGGCTTGAGCGCAACGATCGCCGCTGGCCAGAAGAACTATGACACAGCCTACCTTGACGGTGACGGCGTGATCCGCACACCGGATGATGCCAAGTACATCTACGGTAAGCTCGGCTGGCAGACCGGCAACATCACCAAACTCGGAACGACAGCGTTCTATGGCGAGTACGGCCGCTTCGAGGACTTTGCTTCATCACAGTTCGCAGGTGTCGCCAATCAGTTCAATGGAGCTGCTGTGCGCATTACCGGCAACGAAGCTGAAGTCTGGGGCGTTGGCGTCGTCCAGCACATCGAAGCAGCAGCCATGCAGCTTTACCTCGGCTACCGCCACCACAGCGTTGATATCGACCTGCTTGACGCTGCTGGCGACCGGGTCAACGACAACGTCGAGGACTTCCAGACGTTCGTCGCCGGTGGCATCATCACCTTCTGAGCTCAACAGTTCCCCCGAGTTCAGTGGATGGCCGCACATGCTAGCATGTGCGGCCTTTTTCTGTGTGAAAGGCAAAACCGTCGCCATGCCGGTCACGGCTTACGGGTCATTGCGATGTGATGCTTGCGCCAAATTGCGCCGCATCAATGCTCCCGGCGAGCTGCTATCGTGATTTGTGAACCTTGATCGTAAGGATATATGCCAGAGAGCTACCATGACGTTTTCCAACTGGACATCCGGCACCAGAATTTACCCGATAGCTGTTATTGCGGCAGTTGCCGGTTTTACCGTGATCGCAGCCCGAAGCCAGGCCACCGGGGATCAACCGGCAGCAACAACAGCAAGTGAATTGCTACCCGGCGGTGCAGCCACCACGCCGGGCTCCACCAACCATCGCGACGCTTTCTCCCGCTTCTCCAACGGTATTGGCTTTGAAGGCGAGTTGCGCTTCAAACTCGGCAACGCCATCTTCCGCAAGCAATGGGTTTCTTCGCCATCTTCCACGAGATCATCCGATGGGCTGGGGCCACTCTACAATGCGCGCGCCTGCCAGAACTGCCATTTGAAGGATGGTCGCGGCCATCCACCGACCGAGGGTGAAGCAGCTGCCTCCATGTTCCTGCGGCTTTCCATTCCGCCACAAACCCAAGAGCATAAACGCTTGCTGGCCGAGCACCGCGGGAATGTCATCCCCGAACCGACCTACGGCGGCCAATTGCAGAACTTTGCCATCCAGGGCCAGACGCCGGAAGGGCAAATGG
>JBKEAX010000068.1:0-6883 GCA_047972825.1 Hyphomicrobiaceae bacterium
TGAAGAGTGACTTTGCGGACTGTCTTGGATCTATGGCTATTGGGACCGAACACCTAGGGGCCGGATCCTAAGCAGCTTCCATGATCGCCGTCACGCCCATTCCCCCTGCGGTGCATACCGAAATAAGGCCACGCCCGCTGCCCTTTTCTGCAAGCAATTCTGCCAGGTTGCCGATAATCCGCGCACCCGTCGCCCCAAATGGGTGACCGTAGGCAATCGAGGACCCTTTGACATTCATGTTCGTGCGGTCAATGGACCCCATGGGCTCTGAGCGCCCCAGCTTCTCGCGACAGTAGGTGGGGTCTTCCCAGGCCTTCAAGGTGCACAAGACCTGCGCGGCAAATGCCTCGTGGATTTCATAAAAATCGAAACTCTGGAGCGATGATCCCGCCCGCTCAAGCATCCTGGAAACAGCAATCGTCGGCGCCATAAGCAGTCCGTCGCCGCCCACAAAATCGTTGGCCGAAGTTTGCCCAAAGGTCAAATAGGCCTTGATCGGCAGGCCGCGCTCGCGCGCCCAGCTCTCTGATGCAATTAATGCCGCGGCCGCGCCATCTGTCAGCGGCGTGGAATTTCCTGCTGTCAGCGTACCCTTGCCCGACTTGTCGAACGAAGGCCTGAGGCTCGCCAGCTTCTCCAGTGAAATGTCGTGGCGAACGTTGTTATCGCGGAACACACCTGCACACGGCACCAGCAACCGGTCCATCCATCCAGACTGATAGGCAGCTGCTGCCTTGTTATGGCTCTCGTAGGCAAGTTCATCCTGCGCTTCCCGGGTAATCTCCCATTCCTTGGCCATCAATTCACAATGCTGCCCCATGCCAAGCCCCGTGCGCGGTTCAGCGGTTTGCGGTGGCAGAGGTGCAAGCTCGGTGGGAGAAAGCCCTTTGAAGACCTTGAGCTTATCCATGGTTGTTTTTTTCTGGCCGAGCTGCGCCAGGCGATGCGCGAATTTCTTGGAAAAGACGATGGGCGGGTCCGACGTCGTGTCCGAGCCAACCGCAATGGCACTTTCGATCTGGCCGGTCGCGATCTTGGCTGCCGAACCCAGCGCTGCCTGCAGACTGGTGCCGCAGGCTTGCATCAGTGTTATCCCCGGCGTCGACGGCGCCAGCTTGGTACCCAGCACGGCTTCGCGCGCAATATTCCAGTCCTTGGAATGCGTAACCACCGCACCCCCGACCACTTCGTCAATGTGGACACCTACAAGATTGTTGCGTGCCACGAGGCCATTAAGCGCCGCCGTCATCATGTCCTGGTTTGTGAGGTCTGCGTAAAGCGTGCCCGACCGGCAAAATGGAATGCGGGTGCCGCCGATCACCGCCACACGGCGCAAGGTTTCAATCATGGTTCACTCCGTTTCCAGATGCGCCGAAACAGTTGCGCTGGACGAGGTTTGAAGTCGAATTTTCTCACAAAAGCCAGAGCCGGTTCGGGCACGCGTTTATGCCGCCGCCCTCGGCGCTGAACCCGGCGTGGGTCCTTGCGCCGTCGTGTTGTAATGCAATGGCCCGCCGCGGAAGGGAGCGAACCCGGTTCCAAAAATCACACCTGCGTCAACCAAGTCTGCATTGGCAACAACTCCCTCATCGAGTGCCTTTTGCGCTTCCTGGATCAACGGCTCGACGAGTTCGCGGCCCAAGCGTTCAAGTTCGGCCATGTCATAGGTTTCGAGTTTTTTCTCTGGCTTGCCATCCTTCCAGACGTAGAAGCCTTCGCCCGACTTCTTGCCCAGGCGTCCCGAGTTCACCAATCGCTCAAGCCGTCCGCCCTGCCCGCCTTCAGCCAGTCCCAGAATCTTGCCAACGTGCGCGCAAACGTCGAGGCCGACATTGTCAGCCAGCTCCACCGGCCCCATGGGCATGCCAAAGGTCCGCGCGGCTTCATCGATTTTCTGCATGTCATCGCCCTTGTCGACACGTGCCAGCGCCGCCATCATGTAGGGAGCCAGAACACGGTTGACGAGGAAGCCCGGAACGCTCTTGGCAATGAGCGGGAACTTGCCGATTGCGGTGACAAAAGCGCAGCCCTTGTCAACATCCCCACCGTTGGAGTTTTTGCCGCGGATCACTTCGACAAGCGGCATCTGCGCTACCGGGTTGAAGAAGTGAATACCGATCAGGCGGGAGGGATTTGCCATCGAACTGGCAATGTCCTCCAGCATCAGCGATGACGTGTTGCTTGCCAGAACAGCATCCGGCTTTGCCCTCGTCTCAATGTCCTTGAACAGGCTCTGCTTGATGTCGAGCCTTTCAACAATCGCCTCGATGATGACATCAGCATGGTTGAGCCCGTTCCCGGCCGGATCTGCAATCAGGCGCGCCTCGGCTGCTTTGCGCAAAGCCTCGGTCTTGAACTTTTTTGAAAACAGCCGGCCCTGTGCCTTGATCCCCTTGGCGATGACATCTTCGCTGAGATCCTGCAGTGTCACTTCCATGCCAGAAGCCACACACCACCCAGCAATGTCAGCCCCCATTGTACCGGCCCCGATGACGTGCACCCGCACCGGCTTCCAATCCATGTTCTTTGGCGCTTGCGCCTTCAACTGTTCCGAAAGTTTGAACACACGGCGCAGGTTCCGCGACGTGTCCGAAACCATCAGCGGCGCGAACATGCGCGTCTCATGCGCCTTCATGGCTTCGAAATTACCGCCATAGTTCTCAAACAATTCAATCAGCCGGAAGGGTGCGGGATAGTGTTCTTCGCGTGCCTTTTTTGCCGTCTCATCGCGCATCTTGCTGGCAACGAACTTGCGTGCCGGGCTTTTCGTCAGCAGGTTCATGGCGGTTGACGCCGTGCCAGATTTCTTCTTCGCCAGCACTGCTTTGCGCGCTGCCCAATGTAATGCGCCGCGACTGTCGACGAGTTGATCGAGATAGCCCATGCGCTTGGCAGCAGATGCCCGGATCATTCGGCCGGTCAGCATTGATTCCATGGCCGCCAACGGGCCGGCCTGGCGTATTGACCGGGCCGTGCCATTGAAACCGGGGAAGATGCCGAGTTTGACCTCGGGAAACCCGACGCGCGTCGCATCATCTCGCGTTGCGATCCTGTAGTGGCAGGCGAGAATGAGTTCGAGCCCACCGCCCACGCAAACCCCATGCACGGCGGCCACCACGGGTACGGGCATCTTTTCAATCCGATCAAGCATGGCATTGACCGGTTTCACCGCTTCGATGACCGCGATTTCCGTCGTCAACTCGTCAAATTCGCGGATGTCAGCGCCAACAATAAAGCCTTTTGCCTTGCCTGACTGCAAAACAAGGCCAACGACTTCGCCGTTGCGTGCGCCCTCCTCCACACGACCGACGATCTGCATCAGCTCCTCAAGCGGCCGCCGGCCAAGCGCGTTGGCGCTTTCACCCTCGCGGTCGAACGTTGCCCAGACAATGCCTTCCCGGTCCAGCATCACGCGCCAGTCCTTGAGATCCCCCAGCAGTTCGGTCTCTTTCATGAAACGCTACTCCCTGTCTTGTTCAGGCCGCGGCAAACGAACTCAACGCGCCCGAATTGTGTCCAACGCGCACATGGTGCGGCTTGACTTCTTCTGGGTCGAAATGATCGACCGCGATGACACGTGCAACCAGCCGCTCCACTTCGCGCAGTTGGTTGGCCTCCACATCAGAAATGACATCCTTGTCCACTGCTTCTGCGAACCAGTCGACACCGTGATAGCGCCGCACCTTGCCCTCACGGATTGCTTTTTCGAGTTTCTTCTCCGCCGGCAACGCCGCGATAACCTTTTCCAGCGTGACCTCCAGCAATCCGGTGGGATCATCAACATCACGCGAAATGAAAATGTCCCGCGTCAACCGGTCGCGAACCTCGCCTGGCTCAAGTGCCACTCTGGCAACAGCCCGGCCAAGACCGTCGGCAGCTGGTTTCATGCGGCGACCAAGCGGGAATACTGTTAACTGCATGAGGTAGCGCGCGGGAGCAACGGGGAAGTTATCGATCACACCGCCGATAGCCTGCTGAAAGCGATAAAGCGCATTGCGTGCAGCCAGATCCACGATAACCTGGTCACCCTCTGGCTTGCCGTCGTCTTCGTAGCGCTTGAGAACACAAGACAACATGTAGAGTTCCGACAAAGCATCTGCCATGCGTCCCGTGAGCCGCTGTTTGGTTTTCAAACCGCCGCCAAGCAACGCCACCGTCAAGTCAGCGACCAGCGCGAACGACCGGCTTGCACGCCAAAGCTGGCGGTACCACTCCGCCGTGCCGTAGGACTTTTCAGGCGCGTTCCCGAATATGCCGCCCGTAACGTTATGAAAGAATGCACCGGTGACGTTCGACAAGCTAAACGCAATGTGGCCGTTAAAGGCGCTCTCGAACGCCTTCAACCCTGCACGCTTGTCAGGGTTCTGCACGGCCTGCACCTCCTTGTAGAGATAGGGGTGCGCGCGCAAGGCACCTTGCGCGAACGTAATCAATGTACGGGTCAGGATGTTGGCACCCTCAACCGTGATGCCAACGGGAACCATCTGATACGCGGATTGCAGGTAATTGGAAGGACCATCGCAAATGCCCCGTCCACCATGAATGTCCATGGCATCGTTGACGGCCTGGCGCATCTTTTCGGTGGTTGTGTATTTCATAAGTGCAGAGATGACCGCTGGTTTTTCACCGCGAGACACCATTGAGGCCGTGACGGCGCGGGCCGCTTCATTGACGTAGGCCGTCTCGACAATGCGCACGAGTGGCTCTTCGACCCCTTCCATGTTGCTGACTGGAAGCCCGAACTGCTTGCGAATGCGACCGTAAGCGGACGTGAACCGCAGCATAGACTTTGCCCCCGCCGTTGCCGACGATGGCAGAGAAATCGCGCGCCCTGCGGAAAGACACTCCATCAACATGCGCCAACCCTGGCCCACCATCTTTTCGCCACCGATGACGAATTCAAGCGGGATAAAAACGTCTTTGCCCCAATTAGGGCCGTTGGGGAAAGCAGCACCGGATGGCAGGTGCCGGCGGCCGATATGAACGCCCGGATGGTTGGCGGGTATGAGCGCCACAGTGATGCCGATGTCCTCACTGCCACCGAGCAGTTTGTCAGGATCGAACAGACGGAACGCGAGGCCTATTAATGTCGCCTCAGGCCCCAGTGTAATATAGCGCTTGTCCCACGACAGGCGGATGCCGAGCGTCTCCTGGCCATCGTGGATGCCTTTTTCAACTCGGCCAATGTCGCGCATCGTGGCGGCATCAGACCCCGAAGTTGGGCCGGTCAGCGAAAAGCACGGCACCTCGTCTCCGCGTGCAAGACGCGGCAGGTAATAGTGCTTCTGCTCGTCTGTTCCGTACTTTTCAATCAGCTCACCCGGACCGAGCGAATTGGGCACCATGATGATGGTCACAACATCCGCAGAACGCGAAGCCACCTTGCCCAGGATCAGCGATTGCGCCTGAGCCGAGAAACCAAGTCCTCCGTGAGCCTTCGAAATCAACATGCCGAGGAAGCCATGCTTCTTGGCGAAATTCCAGATATTCTCAGGTATCTCCTTTTCGTAGAAGCGCACCTGCCAATCGTCGATCATCCGGCACAATTCCTCGGTCGGACCATCGAGGAACGCTCGCTCTTCTTGTGTCAGTTGAATGCCCGGGATGCTCCGCAGCTTGTTCCAGTCTGGCTGGCCGGAAAAAAGTTCCGCATCAAAACCGACCGTGCCGGCATCCAGGGCCTGCTGTTCGGTCTCAGAAACCTTCGGCAACACGCCCTTGACCATTTTGTAGGCCGGCTCAATGACAAGGGAACGCCTGATCGCGGGCACTGAAAGCAGTGCAAGAGCAATCACTGGGACCCATGCCAGAAGTCCAAAAAATCCAGGCTCGGGAACAGTGTAGCTACCCGATGCAAGCCCGGACTGCAGCACGATAAGGAGCACCGCGCCGACAGCTGCCCACAGCCACATTGCAGCCCGGTGCATTGCCAGCGCCGCCACGCCAGCCAGCGCCAAAACTATCAAAATTAGTTCAGCCATGAGCCGTCTCCATGCCGCCAGACATCCGCGCGCTATTGCCGCGCACTTTCTGCCGTCATCACCTAGGCACAGTTGACGTAAACGTCAAGCTAAGCTGCAGCAAAAATACGGATTTTCAGTCGATTTATAGCTTGATCACTATCCATAGTTGAACCCAACCAGGAGCGTATCGGACTTTTGGGTAATTTCCAAAACGTTAACTTCAACCGACACCGTTCAGCCATGGGATCAAGAAATTGGCGTATGGAACCGCCCGATCAGCGCACATTTCTTGCGGAGCTCACGTCGTAGCATTATCGTGGGTCGGATTGGGACGCGAATCGCGCTTCAAATTCGGCTACGGGTCAGAGTTACAAACAAAAAAGACGAATGATGATGCCCAGTGCTAGCACAGCTGAAGATTTCAACTTCGATGAGCCAGATGGTGATGAACTTGTCGACGGCATGCGGACGGCGGCTGGTGAAGCCACCAAGCTGCTCCGTTCAATCGGCAGCCCGCATCGTTTGATGATCCTTTGCCTGCTCATGGACGGTGAAAAGACGGTAACGGATATCTCCGACGCCATTGGCGCCCGTCAAAGTCTGACATCCCAGCATTTGACACATCTTCGGCTGCACGGCTTGGTCCAGGCTGAGCGGCGTGGGCATTTCGCGTATTATTCACTCAAGCACGAGGCTGCCCGTGAAATCGTCGCCACGCTCTATCGGCACTATTGCACCGACGACACAAAAGGCAAGGCGCACGATGCACCGCAAGAAGACTAGTGGCCTGTCGCGCCAAAATTGAAACATAGCCGCAACCGCATACAATTTTGGCGCGACATGAAGGCCACGAGCAAAATCATTGGCTTAGTGTGGCGTTTATCGCGCCTTAGTTGATACCCAGCGTGCCGCAACATCGA
>JBKEAX010000135.1:0-9097 GCA_047972825.1 Hyphomicrobiaceae bacterium
GGCTGCGACGTTATCGCAGGGACCTTACGACTCTTATTGCCAAATAGTACAAACTTGATGGAAACGGCTATTTCACAAATAAAACTTCGTGCATACTGACGCATTCGAAATGCAATTTTTAATTAATTTCGAAAAGAAATTGGTCCGCTTAATGTGCATCTTTGAAAAGAATCATTGCTGGCAAAAGGGACCGGCTCCTATACGCAGCTAACATCTCAATGTGCCTTAAAAACCCAGCTGTCGTTTATGCGGAGCAGCGCCCGTTTAGGGTCCAGACCCTAAAGTTCGGACCCTAGATCGCGTTCACTTTTCATGGCATCGAGCGTGCGATCTATTTTCTTTTATTTCTCGCGGCGTTCTTCACGCCGAACCGCGTACACTTCGGCTGAACATGCTCTTTAGCGAGATCAAAAATCATGCCTTCTTGTCGACGCGTGGCCATTCACCGGCTTCCAGTTTGGGATAAAAGTGCATGACCGAGCGTTCGTATTCGTAACGCGCGAGAGCAATTTTTCCGGCCCATGACGGCAGCGGTTCAGCCATTGCCTCATTGATGGAAAGACCACGCTCAAACGCTCCACGTATGGTTTCTTCGATCATTGCCAACCATTCACGCGTCTGCTGCAACCCTCTATGACCACCTTCGGCCGGACCATGACCCGGCACAATATGGCGAACATCCAACTCCTTCAGCGTATCAAGACTTGCGCGCCATTTTCTGAGATCTGCATGCGGCGTGGTTGGAGCCCGGTCGAGAAATACAAGATCACCAGCCACCATGACACCGGACCGCTCCTCGACCAGTACAAGGTCGGAACTAGTGTGCCCTGACAAAGGCCGCAGATGGAATGCCCGCCCGCCGATCTCTTCAACGCCTGCGGTCACCGCGCGTTGCGGCAACGCCACTTCAGTTCCTCGCATCCAGTCTCCAGCCGTATGGTACATTGCCGAAGCGAAGTCCTCACCTAGAGAGACAAGACCGTCTATCACCCCTTGCGGGGCAGCAATTGTTTGGCCGTTGAATGCCTGGTTGCCGAACACATGATCGGGGTGGAAATGGGTGATGTAAACGCGCACGACCGGTTTCCCAGTCAGCTTGCGAGCGAGCGCTTCGAGCGCCACGCCATAGCGCTTCGAAGGCCCCGTATCGATGACCACTGCACCTTCGGAAGTGTCAAAAATAGTTATGTTGGCGATAGCGCCGCCATTGCTGCGGTCGATGGCTTCGGCTGCGCCATAAAGTACCCATACGCCGTCAGCTACGCCAACTGGTTTGAGTTGATAGGCAAGAGGCGCGGCGGCTGCGACGTCGAACACGGCAGCAATCATCGGCAATGAAGCGATGGTCGCAAGACGGCCCATAGCTGCGCGACGGGTTATTTCATCATCAGTCCGGCCAACCGAGCGGGCGGGGTAAATTTCTTTTCCCGGACTGGCTTTGGCGTCGTTTTGTTGCCGACTCATGGTGATTTCTGTTCATTTGGCAAAGCAACGCTGGGCGCTGTGACCGCGCTTTGCCGCCAGGTTGCGGGAATAACGGAATGATAGATTTCTCCGTGGTTATCGCGGCCATCAATGAGCAAGCCCGGATTGCTCAACGGCAAACGCACCAACACGGTCAACGTCGGGTCCTCGCTTACCGGCTCTCGCAATTCGAGGGTTGCCAGTTGCATGCCGTCCTTGGAGCGGAAATCGAGGTTCTCAATAAAGAATGATGGGGTGTTGTCGCGCGCCAACCCCGTATCCATCGGGTGGCGAACCCGAAACCGCGCCCGTACCATGCCATCCAGTTCACGGTAGAGTTTGCCTTGGGCATGACCGACGGTTTCCGACCAGTCGGCATCCTGGCGAGCCATAGCCGGAGCAGAGCACCCGCCACCGGCCGCATCAAGGAAGACGCTGCCGACATGCCAGATGCCATCGTCTGTCAGGGCCGCAGCACGCACTGGTGTCGCCTGCTCAACCTTCATGCGCAGGGCCAGAAACGGCGCTGCCTGATTCACACCTAGCGTCGCCACATGTTGGATGGGATTAAGGTCAGCGAAGATGACCATCTTCTTAACGCCGTGGAGGGCACGTGCATCTGCCGTCACAGGGACCTGCGCCTGGTTCTCGACAAGTTCAGGCACCAGCACCTTCACGCGATCATCGAAGACCACGGGCGCATCACCGAAGAACTGCTCTGTCATCTCGGTCCACATGATGGATCCGAGAGGATCGTTTCCCGGTTCAGCTGAGCTTGGTGGTACGGTGGTGAGGGTTGCCAAGAAAAGCGCAACTGCAAACGAAAAAACGCGAGCCGGACCGGCTAGAAATAGTGCATTCCAACGCACCCTCGCCAGCATGGTTTTCTTGTTATCTTTGACCATTTAAATCGTCCTGCGTTTTTGATCCGCATTGGGGAGCATGAGCTTCTCGCGTAGCTATATTTCTATCACAAACCGATGCCGGGCCCAATTTGGGACATTGCGCAATGCGGCCGGGGCAGAGCCAAAAACAACATCAAGGCGTTGGCGGCAGCGTCCGTGTCACACCATACGCCTTGAAGATCTCGTCGAGCTTGCCGGAACTTTCCAAGGATCTCAGGGCGCGACCAATTGCATAGCCTGTATCGCGACTATCGTGCTTTACGGCAGTTCCTATCGTCCAGGCCATTCGAAGATCCGTCTCGTACCTGGGTTCAATAATTTTGACATCAGCGCGTTTATTGCCGAGCAGATATTCGATCTCCGAGCGCGATCCAATAATGCCAGCGGTGTGCCGTTCGATAAAACTCGCAACAGCGTCCTGCATTTTTCGAAAGGGTTGGACGTGGTTCTTGTAGGCTTCTCCGTCTGCGAACATGATGTAATAGTGCGCGGCGGTGGAGAATTGGACGGCGATTTTTGCGTTCGCAAAGGACTTGAGCCCAACCGCAGGGGCGACCATGTCGGGATGCACGGCCACCACCACTTTTTCGTGGTGATATGAGTTGGATATGCCCACCAGGTTGTTGCGCGCGATGAAGTCCCTCTCCATCGGCACATGGAGCATGACATCTCCCACCAGACCACCTGTGCGCGGACCTTGCCAGATGTTGGAGCGTAGATCGTCGTCGACTTCCTCGCCAGCTACGCGGGCGATGATGTTGGCCTCAACCCCCAACTCCTTTGCGATGGCGCGGCCGATATCAGCGTCTATGCCTTTGACCGTTCCGTTCTCTTCCGTCCAGGAAAATGGGGCGAAGTCATCATAGACAATAACGCGAAGAATCTTTGATTGTAGAACGTCTTCAAGCGGACGGGCGTCAGCCGGCACCACGGCAAAAAGCAGGCTGGTTGAGAGGAGCATACCGGCAACGACGGTGCGCACGAACGCGTGAAGAGCGAGGCCCCGAAGCTGGAGCCTCGCCCGCAAGTGACACGTGCCGGGGGACCTGTGCTTGCGCATGGTAGACACGCGCCGCCCTGCTCAGCTGTCGTCGTGGACGGATTCGATATAGGCGCGTATCGCCCACATGGCTTCCTGACTGATGATACCTTCGAACGCAGGCATCTTGGTCACGCCGTTGATCGTCGCACCATTACGAATGCGTTCCATGAACCATTCATCGCCTTCAGCACCCTTTTCCAGGTAGCGCAGGTCCGGCGCGAGGCCGCCAGAGATGGCTTGAAGCCCGTGGCAACGGGCGCAATTTTGCGTGTATCCGGATGAGCCAATCTTGATCGCCAACTCATTGCCGCTATAGGGATTGGTGTCGCGCCAATCTCCGCCTACAGGTTCCAGCCCTGTGGTGTCGATCGGCTGTGGCGACACATCTCCGTGGGCATAGACCTTGGCGACATCCGTCGCGAGACAGGCACTGACTGCCAGAACAGCAGCCATGATGCGAATCGAGATCATTCAAGCACTCCGCGTTTCCAACGAGGGGATCATTTATTATTTCGTTGTTTGCGAAGATAATCGAGGCAACGTTCGCGACAACATTGCCAAATAGTGCAAATGCACGCTCAGTTCGAAGCAGTGGCCAACACTCAGTGTGCGAACACGTTGCTTTGCTCCACATTCAAAGTTTGAACTTTGAATGTTGCGACGGCGGATAATCCTTGTTTGTACCTTAGTACACTTGGGGCATCGCCACCGTCTCCCCTAGGGTTGAGGCTGGAAGATTTTTTTGATCTGGGTGCAGAGGTTGACCCAACATCAAGGTCCGCACACGAAACCACACACCACTTCGTCCATCGGTTCGTGCATACGGACCGGCTTACCGCGAAGGAATGCAGGCAAAGATGCTAGACATCAAAAGGGCCATCGGCTGGACAATGGCGGTGGTGTTCATGCCCACCCAACTGTTTGCCCTTGAAGCCTACGTCTCCAATGAAAAAGACAACACCATATCGGTGGTCAACGTGGCTCAGCAAAAGGTGGTCCGGACGTTTAAAGTTGGTCAACGTCCGCGCGGAATCACGTTCTCGCGCGACCACAAATTGTTTTTCGTGTGCGCAAGCGACAGCGATGCCGTTCAGGTCTACGATGCAGCAACCGACAAGCATCTTTACGATTTGCCATCAGGCGAAGACCCCGAGCAGTTTGCCGTATCACCCGACAACAAGCGGCTTTACATTGCCAATGAAGACAACGCTGTCACGACAGTCATCGATCTTGAAACGCGCAAGGTCATCCAGCAGGTTGACGTCGGCATTGAGCCTGAAGGCATGGCCGTATCACCCGACAATCGCGTTGCCATAACGACGTCGGAAACGACCAACATGGCGCATTTCATCGACACAGAGACGTTTGAAGTCACCGATAACATCCTGGTGGACCAGAGGCCGCGCCATGCCGAGTTCACGCACGATGGCAAGGATCTATGGATTTCATCGGAGATCGGCGGGTCAGTTGCAATTGTTGACATGACTACGCGCCAGATAAAAAAGACGATCAAGTTCGAAATTCCGGGTGTGCGTGCTGAAACTGTGCAGCCCGTTGGCATCAAGCTGACGCGTGACGACAAGCATGCCTTCGTAGCGCTTGGACCGGCGAACCGTGTCGCAGTCATAGATGCGAAAAGCTATGAAGTGATAAAATACGTTCTCGTTGGTCAGCGCGTCTGGCATCTGGCGTTAACACCGGATGAGGATCAGTTATTGACGACAAACGGTGTGTCCAATGACATCACATTCATTGACGTACAGCGGTTAAAGGCTGTCAAATCGGTGACGGTTGGACGGTATCCGTGGGGTATCGCGATAAAGCCGGAATCGTGAAAGTGGCGAGACCTCTTTTTGCCAAGCGCGCATACCTCCTCATCTGGAGCGTGCTTATATGTGCGGTCATAGCCGCTTTCGTTTTTGCCTGGGAGCAAACCCCTGGCAGGTTTGCACCAATAGCCTCAGCCCATGCCGAGGCGGCCGACGCCGGGGTGGTCAACGACAACTTTGATCCGGTGACGGGGTATCGCATCCGCCGTTATCAGGCAGCTGTTCCGCAATCACCACCTGCCGGCACCCGCGTCTGGATACCTGAAATCGACCAGCTCGTTGCCAGGAAACATGCAGCGCTTGTCGATGTGTCACCCATCACAGGCGCAGGTTACGACCCCAAGACGGGTGCATGGCGTAGCCGCAAGCTGCATGAAAGCCTGCCTGGCGCGATCTGGCTTCCTGAAGTCGGACGCGGAACAATCAATGACGTCGTGGCCCGTTTTTTTGCTGATAGCCTTTCCCACATCACACATGGGAACCCGGACACCCCCATCATCATCTTTTGTAATGCGGACTGCTGGATGTCTTGGAATGCGATGAAGCGCGCCGACCAACTCGGATACACTCGGCTCTATTGGTTTCCCGAAGGCATCGACGGCTGGCAAGACTGGGACCGGAAGCTGGTGCCCGTTACGCCGACACCAATCAATATCAAAATATTGAAAAAGAAAGCCGCCGAGTAGAGCCGTTCGGACCCAGATGGCATCATTTTAAAATCATATACGCTGCCAGCTGACTGCTGCTCCGGCGGAGGCGACCTGTTTTATCTATTTCGCAGCGCTCGGCACGGGGCACGCCCTGCCGCCCGTGCTGGACGATCAAGTGAACAAGCTCTCCGCCTTCCCGTTATTGTGACCGGAGCAACACACCGGCCCTTCGCAGGCTTACTTATCTTGAAATTTGGTCTATACTGAACGTCGTTTTGCGTGGCGGTCCAGGTTTTCATCGGACTGCTTTGCAGGCCTTTTCGACGCTCGACCAGCACTCCGTGCCGATAATAATCTGACGTTTCCCGCTGCCAGCCGACAACATTCGCACCCAATAAAATGCGAGAAAGCAGCCCTCAATGACATTGCCAGACGCCCCACCGCCACCGATTTCCAGCGCCAACACAAAACCGCCCCAAGAGCCGTCAACGGACAAAACTGCAATAGATGCAGCGACCGCGCGGTCTCGCGCCATTGCGACAAGCCTGGGAGCGCTCGTGTCCATCATGATGCGGTCGCCTGAGTTTCGAAATCAAACGTTGTCTGAGATCGAAGGCCTCGTGGGACCCGCGCTGTCGGCTGATCAGGTTGCCATTGTGGAGGCACGAGACCCGCAGACAGGAATTGTGGCTCCGGTGGCCGCGGCATTGTGGGCGATGGTCTCGCAGGATGTGGATCTACGGCTTTCAGACGTTACAATCGACAAGCCGCGCCTGGAGCCGAAGGAGTGGCGCTCAGGGCCTATTCCATGGATCATCACGGCCATTGGCGACCAACGCGCGCTGGCGGCACTGATCGAACAGCTCGTCTTGTCCCGCTTTCCTGACACGCCTCCCAAAATTCGAGTGCGTGACAAGGATGGCAACGCCAAAATCGGCCATGTCAGCCGTGGCACGTCCACCAGCGACGAACAATCCAAATAACTGTCCACGAAGTGACCTGCAGGTTTGCGCCTGCTTGGCCTGGCGATGGCTACTGGACAAAGCACGGCATGGCCACACGGCATTACACGCAATGCAACACCATGGTTCAGGCGCTGCGCCACCAAACCTTTCTGTTCGTTGCGGCCGGTATATTCTCAGGCGTTCTCAACGTTCTTGCGCTGACCGGCGCGTTCTACATGTTGCAGATCTACGATCGCGTGCTGCCGTCCGGCAGCGTGCAAACGCTCATCGGGCTTACCATCCTGATGGCCGGCCTTTATGTCGCTTATGGTTTTTTGGACTTTTGCCGTGGCCGCTTGTTGAGCCGGATTGGGCTTCGCGTAGACCGTGCGCTGTCGAGCCGAATTTTTTCTTTCATTCACACGCGTCCAGCACGTACTGCAAGTCATCACTCCGGGTCTGATCTCACACCTGTTCGCGACGTCGACCAGATACGGAACTTTCTGTCGAGCACCGGCCCTGCGGCGTTGTTCGACGTACCGTGGACACCACTGTTCCTTGCGATCATCTACTTCCTTCATCCCGTGCTTGGCTTGTTTGCCTGTGGCGGCGCACTCATTCTTGTTCTCCTCACGGCGTTGGCTGAATTGCTGAGCAAGCGACCGCTGCACGAGACCGCAGTTCGCTACGCGGAACGAAATCGCCTTGCCGAAGCCGCACGTCGCAATGGCGAAACGATCACAGCTTTGGGCATGGGGGCACACTTCGACAAACGCTGGAGAGATGCAAACACTCGTCTTCTCAACAGCCAAATGAGGGCCGCAGACGCGACCAGCATGATTGGAACGATCGCGAAATTCGTCCGCTTCGGTTTGCAATCAGGCATTCTTGGACTGGGCGCTTTTCTCGCCATCCAGGGAGATGTCTCGCCGGGCACCATAATCGCTGGTTCGATTACGCTATCGCGCGCGCTGGCTCCACTGGACAGTGTCATTGCGCAGTGGCGTGCGTTCGTCTCAACGCGGCAGAGCTATCACAGGCTGGTTGCTCTTTTCGATGACGGCTCGGAGCTTGCGCGGCAACTTCGCATAAATCTTCCTGCGCCTACGCGATCGCTTTCGGTAAGCAATCTTGCCGTATTCCCGCCGGACGCACGTGATCCCGTATTGCGCGGCATCGACTTCAGGCTCAATGCTGGCGACGGACTGGGAGTGATCGGTCCGACGGCGTCTGGCAAATCGTCGCTTGCGCGAACGATTGTGGGCGTTTGGAAACCGGGGCACTCCAAGTCTTCGGTACGTCTTGATGGAGCTGCACTGGACCAATGGGCAAGCGATGCCCTTGGCCGGCACATAGGTTATCTTCCGCAGGACGTCGAGCTATTTGCCGGCTCGGTGGCCGCCAACATTGCCCGCTTCGATCCGTCCGCAACCGACGAACAGATCATTTCAGCAGCCAGAACGGCAGGCTGCCATGACATGATCGTTGGACTTAAAAACGGATACCAGACTCAAGTTGGCGAAAGAGGTATCTGCTTGTCAGGCGGTCAGCGGCAGCGCATTGCACTTGCACGAGCGCTTTTTGGTGATCCGTTCCTGGTGGTGCTGGATGAACCCAACGCCAACCTCGACATGGCTGGCGAGACGGCGTTGACCAGTGCCGTCATACAGGTGAGGCGCAGAGGCGGCATCGTCGTTGTCGTTGCCCACCGGCCGGCAGCCTTGCAGGGTCTTAACAAGGTACTGGTTGCCGCCAACGGGGGCATGCAGGAGTTCGGGCCCCGTGATGAGGTTCTCAAGCGCGTATTGGCACAAGCCTCCACCAGTGATGCGGGCGAGAGGGGGACGAGCGGGGCAGCTTCATCTTTTGTGCGGGTGGCAGATAAAAGCGCTGCGGATGGATCGCAACGCAATGACTGAAACTGCACACCAGGAATAAGACACATCACTTTCATCGTCCTCAATCGTTGCTGAGGACGTGCCTGCGATGCACAGCGCAGCAGCGATTGGTACGCGAGGCTACATATTCGGCGGCTTTGCCGTCATAATGCTACTGCTACTGGGGTTTGGCGCATGGGCTTCATACACGAATATCGCAGGTGCTGTGCTTGCGCATGGCACGGTGGTTGTCGATTCCAATATCAAGAAGGTGCAACATCCGACGGGCGGCATTGTTGGAGAGATCCACGTCCGGAATGGGGACCGCGTGATGGCTGGCGATCTTCTCGTCCGTCTCGACGACACGCAGTCACGCACCAAACTGC
>JBKEAX010000170.1:0-9201 GCA_047972825.1 Hyphomicrobiaceae bacterium
TCTCTGAAGCATGTTTTTCACGCTGAACCGCTTAACACTTCAGCTAAACATGCATTAGGAAGCGCGCGAAGGCACCATCAGCATCGCCTCTCCAACAACAACAGGCTTGCCGTCAACCGCACAAACGCATTCGAACTTGACGCGCTTTTTCTCCGGGATCAGTTCCGTCACCTTTACCGTCGTCACCACCGTGTCGCCGATTTTCACAGGCGCCTTGAACGCAAGTGTCTGCGACATGTAGATTGCGCCTGGGCCCGGCATCTGCATGCCGAACACCGCCGAAATGTAGGCGGCCGACAGCATGCCGTGAGCAATACGTTCCTTGAACATGGTTTTTGCTGCATACTCAGCATCCATGTGAACCGGGTTACGATCCCCAGAGAGCTCGGCAAACGTGGTGATCACATCTTCGGTGACGGTGTTGGACTGCGACGCTTCCATGCCGACAGAAAAATCTTCGATACAATAGCTTTTCGGTGTCGACATGACTTATTCCTCTTTTGACTGAATTGTTGTGATGCATGGGTAACCGCACGGCCCCGTTTGACGCTTCCAAATGCGGCAGACCGGCGCTTGGACAGCTTGAAATACGGTCGCCACACTAGCCGCGCGCTCTCCACGCCGCAACGCAATCGTTGCACTGCAGCGTAGGCAATTTGGTCATGTAGGCATCGAAAGAGCAACACAACTGTTGCAATGCCCGCTTGTTATTTTGTTGCACAACAACCAAGCGCCCCCTATAACGCAGGCTATTCCCCTTATATCTGCCCTTTCATCAAGGCCCCCGCCCGCCCATCGCGGCCGGGGAACAGGAGAAAAGCATATGAGCGACCGTAAACCATTGATGCCGAAGGCCACGGCCGTCTGGCTGGTCGATAATACGTCGCTGACTTTTGATCAAATTGCCGAATTCTGTGACCTGCATGTGCTTGAGGTCAAAGGCATTGCCGACGGCGATGTGGCACAAGGGATCCGCGGGCTGGACCCGATAAGCCGTGGCCAGATCACCCGTGCCGAAATTGAGCGCGGAGAAAAGGATTCCAGCCACAAGCTGCGTGTGGCGGAAGCCGGAGTAAAAATTCCAGAGGTTCGCCGCAAACGCTATACGCCGGTTTCCCTGCGCCAAGAGAAGCCTAACGCCGTTCTTTGGCTATTGCGCAACCATCCGGAGTTGAAAGACAGCCAGATCATTCGGCTGATCGGCACAACCAAGCAGACGATTGGCCAGATCCGTGACCGCTCGCACTGGAACTCGCCCAATCTTCAGCCCAATGATCCGGTCACGCTTGGCATTTGCACGCAGGTTGACCTGGATGCCGAGGTGATGAAGGCCGCCCGTAGACTTGAGAGAGAGCGCAAGGCCAGTGGGGAGCCGGAGGAAAAAAGCGATAGCCTCTTGCCGACTGAACAGACCACGACAGCAATGCCTACTGCGCAAATCCTTGCACGTGATACGCCCGAGCATACCGAAAGCGAGGCGGAAGAAGAGGCCCGTGTGTTTGCACGCCTCAAACAGATGTCCGGCCCCAAGGATGAGGATTTGGAAGGGGACGACAGCCAAACTGACGCAGAAACCGACAGCGAAGCAACGGCCGCCGACACCACCGAAACCGTCGAAACAACATCCCAGGCCAGTGATACCGAGAGCGATGCTGAGACGGAATCTTCCGAGCCAGATGATGCCCAGGAAGATGCTGAACAGGAAGATGCTGAACAGGAAAAAGGCGAAAGCTGAAGCCTTCGCTACACTGACGCAACGCGCCGGCCCTATTCGCTGGCTTCCGGCAGTGCCACACGGCCGCTGAAAGCCAGGCGGCCACCATCTGCCCAAATCGTTGTGCCGGTAAGATAACTCGCTTCCTTGCTGGCAAGCCACGCGATTGCAGCAGCGACTTCGGCCGGGGTTCCAAAACGCCCCAGAGGTGTCCTGCTCAGCGCCAGCTTACGGGACGCCTCGTCGGAATAGACCTCCGTGACCATGTCCGTCTCGATTGCCCCAGGACCGACAGCATTGACACGAATACCATAGGGGGCAAGCGCCACCGCCATCGACCGCGTGAGTTGTTCAAGCCCACCCTTGGAGACCGCATAGGCGGTATGTTCGGGCAAACCGAAACGCGAATTGATGGATGTGACATTTATGATCGTACCCGGCGGGCAGTTCTTATCCGCCTGGCACTGCCGCACCATCTGCTTGGCGACGGCCTGGGATATCAGGAATGCGCCCTTTACATTGGTTTTGAACACGCGATCAAACTCTGCTTCCTCCAGTTCCAGGAAGGGAATGTTGTCGAGCGTACCGGCGTTGTTGACGAGGATGTCAACCTTCCCGAATTCATCGCGTGCCGAAGCAATCAAATTGTAGACACCCAGGCGCTCCGACACATCTGTGTGAAAATAGGTTGCTTCACTGCCACCAGCCCTCAAGGCGGCAACAACCGAATTGCCTTCCTTGTCCTTGACGTCAGCAACCACGACCTTGGCGCCTTCTTTGGCAAGGCGCTCAACCGTGGCACGGCCGATGCCCTGCGCGCCGCCGGTAACGATGGCAACCTTTTTGGCAAGCAACATGCCTGTCCCCGTCCATACAATTTCAATTCACCTGCCCTGTCCCGCAAGCCTCAAACACCAAACGGCACGAACGGCCAGGATCGGCGGCAACACTAAGGCCAGTTGCATCGAAATGAAACCCACCGCCCGCCCGTTCAACAAGGCCCGATCACAGCCGACTCAAAACGCAATGGAGAAAGCGCCCAAAACCGGAGGTCTTGGGCGCATTTGGGCGCAATAAAGCGTGGTGCATCCAACCGGAACCCAGATCCAGATGGATCTTGCTCACCCAGCCTCCCGTGCTTTCTCAGCGAGCCCTCGCGATTGCATAACGGCAAGGACTTCATCCATGATTGCAGGGTCGTCGATCGTCGCCGGCATTTTCCAGCTTTCTCCATCAGCTATAGCACGCATGGTGCCGCGCAGAATCTTGCCCGAGCGCGTCTTTGGCAATCGCTTTGTAACCATCACATTCTTGAAGGCTGCGACCGGACCGATCACGCTACGCACCAGCGTTATGACTTCTGCTTCAATTTCTTTCGCGTCGCGGTCAACACCCGCATTGAGGACAATGAAACCTGCTGGCATCTGGCCTTTCATCTGGTCGGCAACACCAATGACTGCGCATTCCGCAACGTCGGGATGTTGCGCAACGACCTCTTCCATCTGGCCGGTGGACAGGCGATGGCCCGCAACATTGATAACGTCGTCTGTGCGCGCCATCACGTAGACATAACCATCCTCGTCCTTGTAGCCCGCGTCTGACGTAGAATAGTACCCAGCAAAATCGGCAAGATAGCTTGAACGCATGCGGTCTTCGTTATTCCACAACGTCGGCAAGCAGCCCGGCGGCATGGGCAGCTTGATAGCCAGCGTACCGCTTTGGTTGGCGCCGAGTGGCTCACCTTTA
The DNA here is from genome assembly GCA_047972825.1 of Hyphomicrobiaceae bacterium. Taxonomy (GTDB): domain Bacteria; phylum Pseudomonadota; class Alphaproteobacteria; order Rhizobiales; family Hyphomicrobiaceae; genus JAEUMD01. The sequence continues at coordinate 3,461 of JBKEAX010000170.1, forward strand.
TCGCCGAGCACATCAACCTGATAACCTGGCATCGGCACAGTCGGAGAGCCGTACTTGACCGGCAACGCACCCAAGCCCACCGGATTGCCGGCAATGGCCCACCCCGTTTCGGTCTGCCACCAGTGATCTATGACCGGCACTTTGAGTTGGGCTTCTGCCCATTTGATGGTTTCAGGATCAGCGCGTTCACCTGCCAGGAACAAGGTTCTCAGGCATGACAGGTCGTACTTGGCGATGAACTCACCTTTCGGATCCTCCTTCTTGATGGCGCGAAAAGCGGTTGGAGCTGTGAAAAACGCAGAAACTTTATGCTCCGAAATCATGCGCCAGAATGCACCAGCATCCGGAGTGCCAACAGGCTTGCCCTCATAGACGACGGTGGTCGCACCGTGCAGCAACGGCGCATAACAAATGTAGGAATGTCCAACCACCCAGCCGACGTCAGATGCCGTCCAGAACACTTCACCCGGCTTGATCCCATAGAGGTTCTGCATCGTCCACGCCAGCGCCACCATGTGTCCGCCATTGTCGCGCACCACACCTTTGGGTCGGCCTGTGGTGCCCGACGTGTAGAGCACATAGAGTGGGTCGGTCGCAGCAACAGGCACACAACCGGATTTGCGGCCTTCCGCTTTTGCTTTTGTTACAGACTTAGCCCAGTCATGGTCGCGTCCCTCAATCATGGTCGCTTCGGCTTGCGGCCGCTGGAGTATCAGGCACGCGGAAGGCTTGTGCTCGGAAAGCTCAATCGCTTTGTCGAGAAGTGGCTTGTAGGGAATGACACGTGCCGTCTCAATACCGCAGGACGCGGCCATCACGACGACAGGCTTGGCATCGTTAATGCGCGTTGCAAGTTCGCTTGCGGCAAAACCACCGAACACCACCGAGTGTATTGCGCCGATACGCGCACAGGCCAGCATCGCCATAACAGCTTCGGCGATCATCGGCATGTAGATGATTACCCGGTCACCCTTGCCAACGCCCAGGTCTGTCAGGACAGCCGCAATCGTCGCCACTTCATCGGTGAGTTGCGAATAGGTGTAGGTCTTCTGCGTACCGGTCACGGGGCTGTCGTAGATCAACGCATTCTGGTCGCCGCGCCCTGCCTCCACATGCCGGTCAAGGCAATTGTAGGTGGTATTGCACTCTGCACCCGCGAACCAGCTCCCATAGTGCCCCGCGTAAGGGTCAAGCACCTTGTCCCACAACTTGTACCAGCTGATATCCTTGGCAGCCTCGGCCCAGAATGCCTCCGGGTTTTTTTGCCAGTTGGCATAGACTTCAGCGTAGCGGCTCATCGTGGCGTCCTCCAGACATCGCAACATTAGCAATTATGATTACCTCTACTCAGCACTCCCCGCACCTTGTAGGCAATAGCCACAGCATAGGAGTTTTGGCTAGGAACCGGGTTCTAAACCCTAAAAGAAGCTCAAAATGATCACAGATCCCTGGTTTTATGCCGTTGCCGTTCCAGCCATTGTGCTGACCGGGTTGGCCAAGGGCGGCTTCCTCGGCGCTGCGGGCGGCCTTGCCGTACCCATGATGGCCTTGGTGATCCCCCCGGTCCAGGCGGCGGCAATCATGCTGCCCATCCTGAACATCATGGATTTGGTTGGCCTTATTGCCTACAGACGTGATTTCGACTGGCGCAATCTGTCGATACTTCTACCCGCCGCGGCAATCGGAATTGGCCTGGGTTGGGCAACTGCTGCCTATGTCTCAGAAGCTCATGTGCGCCTGATTGTCGGCTTGGTCGGGCTGGTATTCACGGTCAACTATTGGTTCTCAGGCGGCGCCAAGCGTGACCCCACCCTGCCTAACCGGATCAAGGGCACTTTCTGGGGCATGGTTGCCGGTTTCACCAGTTTCGTCAGCCACACCGGCGCTCCACCCTTCAATGTCTATATGCTGCCCCAGCGCCTGCCCAACACCGCACTCGCGGCAACCGCGGTGGTGTTCTTCACGACGGTGAACGTGATTAAACTGGTCCCCTACTATGCCTTGGGCCAGTTTTCGACGGCCAACCTGGCAACCTCCGCAGCCCTGTTGCCGCTGGCTCCTGTCGCCATGCTCGCGGGCATCTGGCTCACCCGCAGAGTTGCCCAGGCTTCGTTCTACCGGATCGCTTACACGGCACTTTTCATAATATCTTTGAAGCTGATCTACGATGGCGTGATCGCGCTGGCGGCAGGTTGATGCATGATGCAGTAAGGCTGGCTGATCGGCACAAACATAACCGCGGCGCACTACTGGCTGATGTTTATCAGCCTGAAGTCGGCGCACTCTCAATTCAACAAGCGGGCGTCTGCAAGTGCCTATTTCAAAGCACAAACCAGGGCAGGCTCAAGAGAATAACGAGCACGACCCAAAGCAGAATACCTTCCCGTCCGGCTTCACTCATGTCGTTCCCCAGTGCAACTGGAATGGGCAAATCACCTGATTTTTACCATACACCCACACGACGATTACGGAAAGCAATCCCCCAAAATTACCCACGACTCTTCACCGCAAACGCAATTGGTTGCTGCATGCATTTCCTGTTGCACTGCGGTAGACCCGTCATTCTCCAAAGCGGAAAACTGATGCCGATTGCTCATAATTGAATGAAGCGCTAGCGTTTGTGCTGAAATCTCTTTCTCGCAGCACAGAGTTGGCATGCCATGGCGTTTAATCCATATGAACTGAACCTTGACAAGTCTCCCGCCAATTACCAGCCGCTGACGCCCCTCACCATAGTCGCCCGTGCCGCCGAGGTGTACCCCGACACGATCGCCGTCATCCACGGATCAAGCCAGCTCAACTACAAAGATTATTTCGCTCGTTGCCGCCGCCTGGCCTCGGCGTTGTCGCAGCGCTACATCGGCAAGGGTGACACCGTTTCGGTAATGCTTTCCAACACGCCACCAATGCTTGAAGCGCATGTTGGCATACCCATGGTTGGCGCTGTTCTGCATTCAATCAATACGCGCCTTGACGCAGCAATTATTGCGTTCCAGCTCGATCACGCCAACACCAAGGTTCTTATCGTCGACCGCGAGTTCGCCCCTGTCATGCGCGAAGCCCTCACGCTTTCAAAGGTCAAACCTCTTATTATCGACTACGACGATCCCGAATACCCGCAAGACAATGAGCGCCTGTCCCACAACGACTACGAAGATTTCATTCAAACCGGCGCGGCGGACTTCGCCTGGCGCATGCCTGATGATGAATGGGATGCGATCTCGCTCAACTACACATCGGGAACCACCGGCAACCCAAAGGGCGTGGTCTACCACCACCGCGGCGCTGCCCTCATGTGCTACGCCAATACAATTGCAACAGGGATGCAGCGCGGAGCCGTGTATCTGTGGACGTTGCCGATGTTCCATTGCAATGGCTGGTGCTTTCCCTGGTCCGTGACAACGGTAGGCGGAACCCACGTCTGCCTTCGGTGGGTCCGCGCCAAGGCCATGTACGATGCAATCGTTGAACATACCGTCACACACCTTTGCGGCGCTCCGATCGTCATGGCCACCTTGCTCAACGCACCCGATGAGGAAAAGCGCGACATCCAGCACACCGTGGCTTTCTCGCATGCCGCAGCTCCACCGCCGGAAGCCGTGCTGGGTCAGATGCAGGATGCTGGTTTCGCGCTGACACACCTTTACGGCCTCACCGAAACCTACGGCCCCGCTGTGCTCAATGAATGGCACCAGGATTGGGATCGATTGCCCAAGGATGAAAACATCGCCAAGCGCGCCCGCCAGGGTGTGCGATACACGGCGTTGGAAGCCCTCACTGTGCTCGACGCAGAAACGATGGCGCCCGTTCCCGCCGATGGTGAAACCATTGGCGAGATCATGTTCCGCGGCAACCTTGTCATGAAAGGTTATCTGAAAAATCCCAAAGCCACCGATGATGCCTTTCGGGGAGGCTGGTTTCATTCCGGCGACCTGGGCGTCATGCACCCCGACGGTTACATCCAGCTCAAGGACCGCTCCAAGGACATCATCATTTCTGGCGGCGAGAACATATCGTCAATTGAAGTGGAGGATGTGCTCTACAAACACCCGTCGGTGGCCTACTGCGCGGTTGTTGCAAAGCCGGATAAAAAATGGGGCGAAACGCCATGTGCATTTGTCGAGCTGAAACCCGGCACAAACACAGATCCTGACACACTGATCGCTTATTGCCGCGAACATCTGGCGCGTTTCAAGGTGCCGCGCCATGTTATTTTTGCCGAAATTCCCAAGACCTCGACCGGAAAAATCCAGAAGTACATCTTACGGGAAAGAGCCAAGGAAATTTGAATCTATCCCAGCGTTATGCTCATCACCTGTTCACCGCTCGGTGCTCTAATAACGTTGCAATGCTTTGAAGGTTCAAATGCAATCTCATGCCAGTGTGGCGTCTCGCCTTAGTTGATTGATGTTGCGGCACGCTGGGTATCAACTAAGGCGCGACAGGCCACTAGAGCATGTTTAGCCGAAGTGTACGCGGTTCGGCGTGAAGAACATGCTCCAGACGAAAGAAAATAGAGCGCGTTCGCGATTCCGTGAACGTGATCTAGTGTTCTGGATCTAACGTTTGTGTCCAGGGCGTCAGATCGCCAAACGGCAGTAAATCCAGACCACAAACCAAGAATGACTAAAGTTCCGCCCTGAGCCCTTTTTTCGCCTGACTGTACCAGGCAGGTAGCGCATCCATTCGTGGAGCCCAGCCACAGGCGGGATCCCTAAAGGAGCCAAGGTGGCCAATGCAATCACCCCTGCAATGTAGTCAGCGGTTGCAACGTCTTCATACCAAATCAAACGGCAGGCTTGAGAGAACGCTTGCGCCGGTTCGATCAATTGCGGCAACGCTTGCCATCGCGGTAACGATTCTGGTTATCGCACCACTAATACAAGCGCATATTGCTCTCGAAACTCTCGTGGCTGTAGCTGGAAAACGCTCCCACGAGAGCAACAAGACAAAAAACAGAAAATCCCAGAAAGCAAAAAACAAAGCGAGCATCCGCGCATTGGAGCGCGCCCGCCAGCGCAACATTCCAAACAAGAAACATACGAGCAAACGTCCAAGCAAACCACACGCGACCCGTATCAATTCAACACCAATACAAAATGAGGAACGGCCAACCCTGAATGAGAAAAAGGCGGCTGTTCTCGCAGCACCACCGGAACTTCTGAAACAGATCGGCCGCCATCTCATTGTCGGCTATCATGCCGCCTATCAGCTGACACCACTTTTGGAGCGCGGCGCCCTGGGCGGCGTCTTTGTCACCAGCCGCAATGCCCGCGGCCGCTCAAAGGCGCACCTGAAAAAGGAACTCGCCAGCTTCAAGAAGCTTGCTGCTGATGCAGGCCAGAATATCTTTTGGCTGGCCACCGACCAGGAGGGTGGCGTTGTCTCGCGTCTGTCACCGCCATTGCCTTACCAGCGCTCACTACGCCGCACGATCGCAAACTTGCAAACGCCAGAGGATCGCCACAAAGCCGTTGCGGCCTACGCTGCAAGGCAAGCAAAAGCGCTCGCCAGCCTCGGCATAAATCTCAACTTTGCGCCAGTTGCCGATGTCGACCACAAAACGCAAACGGTGCGCGATAGACATACGCGCATTCGATATCGCGCGATATCCGACGATCCCAAGATTACAACTAATGTCGCGCGCACCTACTGCAACGCGCTTTCCGCTGAGAACATCCATTGCACACTAAAGCACTTCCCCGGGCTTGGGCGCGTGACGCATGACACCCACGTGACAA
>JBKEAX010000309.1:0-7488 GCA_047972825.1 Hyphomicrobiaceae bacterium
CGGCCTGTCGTCGAGATTCTCGCACTGTCTGGCGGTGGTAGTGATGGAGCCTTTGGCGCAGGCCTTTTAACGGGTTGGACCGAACGGGGTGATCGCCCTGAGTTCGAGGTGGTCACCGGTGTTAGTGCTGGCGCAATAATAGCGCCATTCGCCTTCCTCGGTCCCAAGTACGATCCCGTGCTCAAAACTGTGTGGACACACTACCGGACATCACAAATCATCACCGCACAGATTCTACCGGGCCTGCTGGGTGGCAGTTCGCTCGCCGATACAGCGCCATTGGATGAGCTGATAAAACAGTATGTGACCCCCGCATTTCTTCGTGCAATCGCCCGGGAATATCGTAAGGGCCGCTTGCTGCTTGTCGGAACAACAAATCTCGACGCTCAACGCCCAGTCGTCTGGAACATGGGCGAGATCGCAGCAAGCCGGGACCCCTATGCGCTGGAGCTGTTCCGCCAAGTCATAAAAGCATCCTCAGCGATCCCTGGCGCCTTCCCGCCTGTTAAGATTCCGGTTGTTGTCGATGGCAAAAGCTACGACGAACTGCATGTTGACGGCGGCACGACACGTGAAGTGTTCGTAAATCCAATCAATGTGCCGTTCAGCACCTACGATGCACTGTATTCCAAGCGCCCGATACGCCGCCTATACGTCGTCAAGAACGGCAAGGCCGTTCCCGAGCAAACGGTCGTGCAGGCAAAAACACTCGACATTGCCACCCGGTCGATTGCAACGCTCATCAAGAGCCAGAATATTGGCGAAGTTTATCGCATATGGCGCATGTCCCGGGACAACGGTGCTGACTTCAATTTCATCGCTGTGCCGCCGAGCTTCTCTGTCGAGGCCAAGGAGGCTTTCGATCCGGTTTACCTTGAAGCCCTGTTTGAGACGGGACGCGAAATCGGGCGCAGCCGCCGCCAATGGATGAAGAAGCCCCCCGATCTGGCGCAGCGCCAATCCGGCTGGGCACGCTGATCAACCCAATTCGCCTACAATCCAAACCATTACTCTGTTTGCACGCGAGCCCTCGGCGGCGGCATCACTGGGCTGCTGGCGGAGCGAGGCTGTCGAGAAAAGCTATGAACCCCTCGATCTCGTCAGGCTGCAACACGAAAACGGGCATATCAGGATGCCCCGATACAATGCCCTCAGCCAACGCCTCTGCGAGGTTCTCGCTGGGGTAGCGCGTTACAACATCGCGAAACGGCGGCGCGTTATCGTGCGGGCTCTTGTCATCAATGCCAATCGCATGGCAACGCGCGCATTTCTCCTTGACGAACGCGCGTCCAGCTTCCGCCATTTTGGCCTGAAGCGCGTCATCCTCCGACCGTGCAGGCTCCGCCACTGCAGGATGCCCCACGCCAGACAACAGCGCCAACGCAATGGCTAGGGTCCGGACCCAATAGCAATGAGTCTTGGACCTATTGTTATTGAGTCCGAACCCTAGAACGCCAATTCTCTTTACGAGGCTATTCATAACTCAACCTTTTGATATCGGCAGCATTCGCCAATACTACACGCGTTGGACAGCTATTTGACCATGCAGGCTCGCAAACAAGCTGCGATGGGGGCAGACGCCCGCAGCGTGCTGTCCACATCCTCATCGTCCTGTGCGGAAAATACTCTTCATGACTTGGCCGACAACTCGCCGCATAATTGAACGCGTCGCATAATCACCCGCCTGTTCTGCCAGTGAACGCCCACCACGCGGGCCCTTTTCGAATGCTTTCTTGGCCAGCCAATCACCCCAGCCTTGATCTGACGACGTGCCGGCCTGCAATTCCGCTTCCTTCTTTGTCAATTCCCCTGCACGTTTGGCCAGCATCTCATGCGCCGTCTCGCGATCTACCGCCTCGTCGTATTTGCCATAGACCGGGCTGTACTCTATCAGGCCTAATCGCTCACCCTCATCGAGAGGTCCAATCCGCCCCTCTGGCGGGCGCATCATAGTCCGTTGAACAATTGAAGGTTCACCTTTGTTTTCCAACGTCGAGACCAGCGCCTCGCCAACCTTCAAAGCCTTGATAACTTCTTGAGTATCGAGGTCCGGGTTGGGGCGGAATGTCTCAGCCGCCGCCTTGATGGCTCTTTGCTCTTTCGGTGTGAAAGCGCGCAATGCGTGCTGTACCCGGTTGCCAAGCTGCGAGGATACGGTGTCGGGTACGTCGAGCGGGTTTTGTGTGATGAAATAAACGCCAACCCCTTTTGAGCGAATAAGGCGGGCGACCTGTTCTATCCGCTCCAGAAGGGCCTTTGGTGCTTCGTCGAACAACAGGTGGGCTTCGTCAAAAAAGAAAACGAGCTTGGGCTTGGGCTGATCGCCAACTTCTGGCAACGTCTGCCAGAGCTTCGTCAGCAGCCACAACAGGAAGGTCGAGTAGAGCCGCGGCGACTGCATCAGCTTGTCAGCCGTCAACAACGACACTACCCCGCGCCCATCCGGCGCGATCCGCATCAAGTCCGCGATATCAAGTGCCGGTTCACCGAAGAACTTATCTGCACCTTGCTCTTCCAGAACCAAAAGCCGCCGCTGGATCGCACCGACGGACGACGAAGCAACGTTGCCGTACATCGTCGTCAGTTCCTTGGAGCGCTCGCCGACGTTATTGATCAAAGACCTGAGGTCCTTGAGATCAACGACTGGCAGGCCTTCATCTGCGGCCACCCGGAAAGCGATGTTCAAAACACCTTCCTGAACTTCATTGAGTTCCATCAACCGTGAAAGCAACAATGGCCCCATGTCCAGGACCGTGGCGCGTACAGGATGGCCGGATTCGCCGAACACATCCCAAAGGATCGTCGGGTAGGCGCGGGGCTGATAGGTCTCAAGGCCAATCAGCTCATTTCGCTTGACTATGAAGTCCTTCGCTTCACCAACGGCAGCGATGCCCGAAAGATCCCCCTTGATGTCGGCCGCAAACACCGGCACCCCGGCGGCCGAAAAGCCTTCGGCAAGAACCTGCAGCGAAACTGTCTTGCCCGTGCCGGTTGCGCCGGTGATGAGGCCATGCCGGTTGGCAAATTTGAGCAGCAGATATTCCGGCTTGGTGCTCGTGCCAAGATAGATCATGCCGTCCTGGATTTTCGGCTGGCTCATCTCGTCCCCCCCTTGCCGCTCAATGGCAGCGGCTCTATTGAATAACGCTCGCACCCGATGCACCGCGACTATCGTAGCGGTATTGCGTCTAGCCCCTGTTGCGTCAGCGTCTTGGCATGCAGCCCTGGCGATTGCAAACAAACGACACCAGCGCCGTCACGAGGTGCCTGAACCGTGCCACATCACCCGTTCGTCTAGGGCCCGGCGATTGACATGCCCCCAACTGACGCAGAAGACTATAAAGAACCAATATGAAACCGCCGAGCCCCGTGGCTTGAAAACACTTTAGTCCTCAACAAAAAGAGTGGACGAAATTCCCTCATGTCCGAACAAGAGATGTCCGACCGAATCACGCCGCTGGCGACTGAATTCCCTGAAACTAGCCGTGAAACCTGGCTGAAACTCATCGAAAAGGCACTGAAGGGCGCTGACTTCGAAAAACGGCTGGTGTCGCACACTGCCGATGGCATCAAAATTCAGCCGCTTTACACCAATGCCGATTCACAAGCCGGAGCGCCGACAGCCCGGCCGGGAGTGGCGCCCTACACGCGCGGCCTCCATCAGGCGACTGATGGTCATGGCTGGAGCATTGAACAGATCATTGTCGGCGATACGCTGGAGCAGGCGAATAAAGCAGCACTGGCCGAACTCGAAGGCGGTGCCAACGGACTAATCCTGCGAATCAACGCACCCGGCCATGTCGGCATTCCCGTTACCTCAGGCCAAGAGATGGCGCGCCTCCTGGAAGGCATCTATCTCGACATGGCGCCGGTGAGCCTCGAAGCAGGCCATGCCGCCAACGATGCGGCGGGCTATCTCAGGCAAGCACTGGAAATCTTGAAGGCGCCCGCCAAAAAGGTACAGGTCCGCTTTGATCTCAATCCGGTCGGCGTGATGGCCCGTACCGGTCACGCCCCCTCCCCCCCAACCAAAATGGTCAGCGAAGCCGTCAAACTCGCCAATGACCTGCATCGCGAATTTCCAGCCGCTCGGACAATTCTGGTTGATGGCAGGGTCGCCCATGAAGCGGGTGGAAGCGAAGCCCAGGAACTAGCCTTCCTGGCGGCGTCTCTTGCAACCTATCTGCGCGCTTTCGAAGATGCCGGCACCGCGGTGGAAGACGCTTTGGCGCAGACCACACTTGCTTTGACGGCCGACACCGACCTGTTCTTGACCATCGCCAAACTGCGCGCCGCACGCCTGATCGTTGCGCGCATTGCCGAAGCCTCTGGCGCACCGCAGGCGGCACGAGAGCTGCGCATTGCTGTGACCTCATCGGCGCGCATGATGACCAAGCGCGACCCTTGGACCAACATGCTGCGCACCACGGCTGCAACCGTTGCTGCCGCACTTGGCGGCGCCGATGCCATCACCGTGCTGCCGTATACATGGGCGCTCGGCAAGCCCGATGCCTTCGCATATCGCATTGCCCGCAACACACAGATCGTCGCGCAAGAAGAATCCTCTCTGGGCCGTGTCACCGATCCGGCAGGTGGCGCATGGTACGTCGAAAAGCTCACCGCTGACCTTGCTGATAAGGCCTGGTCGATGTTCCAGACCATCGAGGCGGCGGGTGGCATTCTGAAGGGTCTGGAAACCGGCCAGATACAGCGCGAGATTGCCGCCACAGCGGCCACCCGTGACGCAGCCATTGCCGCAGGCAAAAAGCAGCTTACCGGCACCTCTGCCTTCCCACAGCTCGGCAACGACGGCATTACGGTGGAGCCGTGGCCAGAGCAGCCCCCCTTGAGCGGCGAAGGCTTGTTTGCGCCGCTGGTGCCTCACCGCCTCTCAGCCCCTTACGAGGACCTGCGCGATGCCGCCGATCACTACGCAGACCGCACCGGCCACACGCCAACAGTGTTTCTGGCCAGTATGGGTACGATCGCAGATCACACACTCCGAACGACATGGGTCAAGAACCAGCTTGCTGTCGCCGGTATCGCGACCTTGATATCTGACGGCTATGCCACCCCACAGGATGCAGCCGATGCGTTTCGCGCATCAGGGGAGCAAACTGCATGCCTGTGTGCATCCGATGCCATGTACGCAGAACTTGGCTCAGCTACCGTCAAGGCGCTTACCGAGGCTGGCGCCCAGCAAGTGCTGCTTGCGGGGCGCCCCGGTGATCTGGAAGCTGAATTGAGAGCCGCTGGCGTCGACCAGTTCCTTTATGCCGGACAGAACGCGGTGGAGATACTGACCGAACTTCAGCATCACCTTACGGCCTGACCGCAGCGACATGTCCCGAGGGCTCACGCACCTGCTGCATCCGGCGCGGCGTATTTATCATGGCCACCAGGACGTAGCTGATAATCATCAACAGAAACCAGGCCCCCAGCTTGTTGAATGACACCATGTGCCATCCAGTCTTCTGGCTGGGATAAACCCAGGCCGCAGTGAATGTACCAATGTTCTCTGCAAACCAGATGAACAAAGCAACGAGCACAAACCCTAAAAGCAACGGCATCCGGCGGTGTACGCGATGAATGCGGAAGTGCACCCACGCCAGGCCAAACAACAACGCGGCCGCAACGAACAACGCGTTGCGAACGTCCATAACGAAGTGATGGGTGAAGAAGTTGACGTAGATTGCAACCGCCAGCACTACGATCGCCCACATTGGCGGATGACGTGTGAATTGAAAATCAAACAAGCGCCAGCATCGCGCAATGTAGGAACCTATCGCTGCGTACATGAAGCCGGTAAACAGTGGTACGCTACCAAGGCGCAGCAGGGACGCTTCAGGGTAATGCCAAGACCCGACATGCGTTTTGAAAATTTCCATCACTGTTCCCACGATGTGGAAGATGAGGATGACCTTGGCCTCCTCCCAGGTTTCCAGGCCGAAGCGCAGCATGGTAATCTGGATCAACACAGCCGACAGCACCAGGAAATCGTAACGGGGCAACCAAGCGCCACGCGGATAGAAAAGATGCGTGCCAATGAGCAGCCCAAGTAAAAGCGCACCGAACAGGCAGGCCCAGGCCTGCTTCACGCCAAACCTCACGAACTCATAGGCGCAAACCCCAACAGGCCCACGCTGCGCCATGTGTTTTGCAAATTGCCGCTCGGCCGCGATGAAGCGAGCCAATGCTGGCCAACGCCGTGCAGCACCCTGTAAAGCGGCAGCACTCTCGCTCACCTCAACCTCATCCCCCATTGTCCTGTATGTCCTGCGCTCCGCCCACTTGCCTCTTTCGCCCCGGCAGACGATCTTGGCCACTCATTGCTATTGGACCCGGTCCCGAGCTAGCTCCCTGGTGGGAGCATCTGCTGCACGCCGAACCGCTACACACATCAGCTGAACAGGCTCAAGAACGCGTTCACGTTTCACGAAATCGCGCACGCGTTCTATTTTCTTTTCTTTTGACTACATTCTTCACGCTGAACCGCCCACACATCAGCTGAACATGCTCAAACCTTCCAGGTATCCTGGCACCCCACGGACCCAACATCCTGCCGCCTGCCGCCTGCCGCTTTCTGCACGCAACTCTCAAACTCTCAAACTCTCAAACTCTCAAACTCTCAAACTCTGCATAACAAAGTAATTTGTCAAAAAGAAGACGAGTTCATGCAAAAGCTACCCCATGAACAGAACCAAGATTAACTCTCGCCCGCAGCCCTGTTCCCTCCGGAACTGCGGTGGCGCCCGCCTCACGGCATTCTCACCTCAGATGAAACGGGCCACGCCAGCGCCCCTAAGCCTTGCCGGAGACACCACAATGACCTTCACCAACCAGCTTATCGCCGCATTCCTGATCGCCGTCCTGGCTACCGTTGCAATGCTCAGCCTCAGCCCTGCCGTCCACGCACTCGCCGAGATCCTCAGCGCCAATGTCATTTTCACGACAGCCATCGGTCTTCCCGTAACCACAACGGTATCAATGCTGATCGCTCTTTTCGCCCTGCAGCGTTAGGGTCCGGAACCTCCCTGCAAAGAGCCAGTCTGGGCCAGACAGCCCCCACCGCTCACACTGGCGCTCAAAACCCTTCGCAAGCGCAAACCTCCCCCCATCTTGGCCGGTGCCCCCGCATCGGCCTTTTTCTTTGCCCTCGCCATGCAAATACGGCTTAGGGTCCGGACCCTAAACCGGCGATCCGCTGCTCTCACCTGCCCTCCCTTCGCAATGGTTGCCCGAACGCGACAACGGTTTATGATGCACTGCCATGATGATTTGATCCGAGACCGGGGCTTTCACTGCCCCGACTGCGAGCGCTAATGACCCGGATTCCCGATTTTACGACCCTGCCTCTCTCATCAGGTACGGCCACGCCTGCGGCCGCCCCTGGAATTGCAACCGCTGATCAATGGACGACGCCTGAAGGCATCGACGTGAAGCCGGTCTACACCGGGGCCGACACGGCAGGATTGGATTTCCTAGGCA
>JBKEAX010000333.1:0-4622 GCA_047972825.1 Hyphomicrobiaceae bacterium
CATCAAACGGACCGTGCCGCTCCCGCTGGACTGTTCCCGCGCTTCAATCTCGTCAAGCGCGCGGCCAATCGCCTCAAACACCAGAAGCGTCGAAGCATGTCGGGCCTTGTAATCGCGCACCGGCTCCAGAAGGGCAAGATCCGCCCATTTTCCAGTAGGTGCTGGGCCGTTTTCCTTCAACATTGCCCGCATCGTTTCGCCAACGTTGCGGATTTCGTCGGCCGTTGTGCCGATGATCTCCCGCCCGACGATCGAAGCGGCGGCCTGCCCGAGAAGGCAAGCCTTGACGCTTTGGCCGAAATCAACGATGCGGTTGCCTTGCATCACCAAATCGACGGTGAGCGTCGATCCACACAGCTTGGAGTGTGCAGTTGCGGATGCATCCGACTGTTCCAGTCGCGTCGTTCGCGGGATCGCGGCAGCAAGCTGCAAAAGCTCTGTACTATATATGGCGCTCAGATCGGTCATGGCATCCAGATTCGTGTGGCGGTCTCAAAGACGTATATAGGGCATGTCGCCGCCGTTGGGGAGCATCGGCAATTGCCAATGAGCACAAACAATTGCTCTCGGCTCAGGGTCCAGACCCTAAATGTTTAACCTCGATTTCGAAAGAACCCACATGCAAGCCCCCGACCCCGACACTGGTTTTCCAGTTGCAGCAGACACCAATGACCTTGAACAAGGTGAACGCTTCACCCCCCGCTTTGACGCCGACGGGTTGATTCCAGCCATCGTCACCGATGAAAAAGACGGTGAAGTGCTGATGTTTGCCTGGATGAACGCGACAGCGCTGGCCAACACGCTTGAAACCGGCATTGCTCACTTCTGGAGCCGCTCGCGCAAGAAGCAATGGAAAAAGGGAGAGGACAGCGGCAATCTACTGTACATCAGCGAGATTGCGACCGACTGCGATCAGGACGTCATATGGATGCGTGTGACCGTCGCCGGGGCGGGGAAAGCCTGCCACACGGGAGCGCGAAGCTGCTTCTACCGCCGCATTGAGATGCCGTCCTCAAAGCCGTTTGGAGCAACCTTGATCAGACGTTGATAGGCCCAGCGTTTGGGTTTGACCCTAGAAGGGCACGTCGAACAGCAATCCACGGCAACAAGAGTGGCTCGCACACCCCGTTCACGCAAGAACAGTTCCGTGTGGACCACTGAATTCTTGTGCGTGCCGGGAATCACAACAAATTTCTGCAGCGCAGCATCGAATTGCGGCTGCGCATCACACTTTCGGTAGCTACCCTTTAATCGCAACGTGCCTAACATCACCTAACGGTATGAAAATGAGTCGTTGTATCAGTGGCATGCAAAACACGGGACGGAAGAAGACGTGACCACGGTGCTCTTGCGTTCGCTCCGCATGTGAGGTCTTGCCCGGCGGAACGCATGAACAACCGTTAAATCCGGACGCAGCGATACTGCGAAACAATTTGCGGCATGGTCATTGCAGCGGGAAATATCGGGAACGCACAAAACGGCAGAGCACAGGACGCAACGACAGACCAAGAGGTCCGCAATGGCCGCAAATGGCACAGCGAACGGTACAACGAAGGGTACAGGCAGGGATAAAATCGGTTTGGCCCTTGGCGGCGGTGCCGCCCGCGGATGGGCTCATATCGGTGTGCTGCGAGCGCTAGAGGCCGCCGGTATCAAACCAGATATCATTGTTGGCACGTCAATCGGAGCCGTCGTTGGGGGCTGTTACGCCGCCGGACACCTTGACCAACTCGAACATTTTGCCCGCGAACTGACAGTCCGCCGCGTCTTCGGGTACCTCGATTTCAATTTCGCAGGCACCGGCCTCATCTCAGGGCAGCGTCTCAGTGAGCAGCTCGAAACCCACCTTGAGGGACTCCAAATCGAGAACCTTGAGCGCCGGTTCACGACTGTCGCAACTGAAATTGGTACCGGCCATGAAGTGTGGCTGTCACGAGGACCGCTGGTACGGGCCATGCGCGCGTCCTACGCGCTTCCAGGCATCATCCGCCCCGTCAAGATCGACGGGCGTTGGCTGTTCGATGGCGCCCTGGTCAACCCGGTGCCAGTCACCGTCTGCCGGGCCCTCGGCGCCCGCTACGTGATTGCTGTCAGCCTCAACACTGACAACTACACGCGCGGCACAGTCATGCCGCATCTCGATCACTTCCCCAATCTGCCAGAAGACGACAACAACGACGTCGACCCGCCAGAATACGTCGAACCAAGCAAGGCCAGCCGTGCCAAGAATGCCATGCGCCGTCTGCTACAGCGGCAGATGTTTGGCAAAGGCGACGACAGTCCCGGCATCTCCACAGTCATGATTGACGCATTCAACATCGTCCAAGACCGCATCGCACGGTCACGGCTAGCCGGAGACCCGCCCGACGCAATGATTTCGCCGCGCACAGGCTCGGTTGGATTGTTTGATTTTCATCGCGCGGACGAGCTTATCAAGGCAGGACGAGCAGCAGCGGAACGGGAAATCGAGGATCTGGCGCACGAGATTCAAGCCCGTCGCGACTACAACCGACAACTAGAACATGTTTAGCTTTATAGCGATATTGGTTGAGCCGTTTTCATATTTTTCTGATCAGCCCGTCGCCAGGTAATCGCGCATCGCTGTCACTTCCATCTCGACTTCAGCGATGTGGTGCTTGACGACATCGCCAATCGAAACAATACCGACAAGCGTCCCATCCTGGACAACCGGCACATGGCGGAAACGGCCTTGCGTCATCACAGACATCATTTGCTCAATGGTACTTGTCTCATTGCAGGTCATGACATCCTTGGTCATAACCTCACGTACCGCCAAGCTCAGAGCACCCGCACTATTCCGTGAAAGCGCACGAATTATATCGCGCTCAGAAACGATACCGGCAACCTGGTTACCTTCACCAACAACAACAATCGCTCCGATCTTGTGTTCAGCGAGGCGTTTGGCAATCACTTCGAGGGTGTCATCCGGCCGTGCGGTGGCAACGGAACTGCCCTTTACCTTCAATATCGAAGAAACATTCATCAGCTAATCTCCTCACCGTCGACTGGGAATTCGGATTTGCGTGTCGCTTCCGGTCCCCGTCGTTGCAAGTTTGGCAACACGACGACAAATAAAGAAGGTTACCAAAACAGCGGATTTACCGGTAAGACACTTACCATCATTCAAGCCATGGTGCGGCAAACTGGCGATGCACGCAAGGGGGGCATGGTGCAGTCGCGAATATTGAAATTTGCGGCTTGTGCATCAACACACTAACGCCAGCTCATGAGGCAATGAAAGAGCCTCGCCACGTGGCATGCCAATCCGTCAATGGATCGTTCGCACCACTTTCAGATCTGGCCGCTTAGGTGCAGCAGGCTTGGCGTAGTCAAACCATCCAAACAGCATCAACCCGGCAAGATATCCACCGATGTGGGACTCCCAAGCGATCGACGAGCCTTGAACTCCAGCGACACCGACACCCAGAAAAGCAAGTAGATTGATCCCAACAATCAAAAGGGAAGCGGCAATCACCCGTTTGTCACCCAGTGCAACGGACAGGGACATCAGTGGGATGGCTCTCGGTGCCTCCCTGAGCCTCCAGATGCCGCCCATATCAATAGCAACAAACAGAAAACGCATGGTGCCACCCATCAGTCCGGCCACCGCACCCGACGCACCGATGACAGGAGAACGCGCACCCCAATTGAGAGCGAGGAACGCAAAAGCCGCAATCACCCCACAGACGACCGAAAACATCAAAAACCTGAGTGTGCCTACCCGCAGTGCGACAGCACCACCAAAGGCCAGCAGCCAGAGGCTATTGAAGACAATGTGCGTAAGATCGCCATGCATAAGCTGGTAGGTCACCGGCGAGGTAAAGAGCGCCACCATCCCCCCCGGCAGCAGATCCGCCTCACCCGCATAGCGCGATGGAATGAAGGCACCAGCTGCAAACAGCCAGGATTCCAAATCCGTCGGCATGACCTCCCAGCTGATGTGTATCACAAACAGTAAAACGATGACGGCCAGAACGCTGTTTGGCACGTTGAACAACGGTTCGTGGCGCTGCATTTGAACGATTTCCTCGCGTGGTAAACGGCATGTGCCAAACGCGCTTTGAGTTAACGGCGCTCCATATTCCTGACAATAGCTCTCGCGGCAACTACCTCGTGGGAAATAACACGCAAGTTTGGCACAAAAGCTGCTCTATCCCAGACAAAGGCTGCTGTGCAGCGCAAACAGGGGCTATGTCTCCAGCCTCTTTCCCGGATCAACACACGATGACCCGGCACAATGGACTGAGTTGGAAATGCGATCGAAGACAGGCCAAATTCTGTTTGCCTACTGGAACGAGGTACGTGGCGGCCGCCTGGCGCCACGCCGATTTGAGATAGAACCCTCACGCATTGCACCGATCCTGTCGGAAACATTCATACTTGAACGCCTGGATGCAGACACCTATCGGTTTCGCTTGGCTGGCACTCGCATCGGCGAAGATTTTGGAACCGAGTTCCGCGGCACCAACTTCCTTGATGGCTGGATGGCGGACGACCGTATCACATTGATACGCCACCTGCAGGCTCTAACCGTCCAAGGCGGCGTTGGCGAGCTTTCGTTCGACGCCCATGTTCCCTCCGGACATCAATCTTTCGAATGC
>JBKEAX010000340.1:0-3783 GCA_047972825.1 Hyphomicrobiaceae bacterium
TGAATGTCGTGAATGCTGGTTTGTTGCCCGAGCGGCGTGCAATCCTGCAGAAACTCGTCAATGAAATTGGAGAAACCTGCAACCTGTCGATGCGGTTGCGTGATCAATCAGTTTACATTGATCGTGTCGAGTCACGCTGGCCGCTTCGCCTCAACCTGGAGCCTGGCTCACTCGTGCCCTTGCATTGCACCGCCAGTGGCAAGATTTTTTTGGCCGCTATGCCGCGTGACCGCCGGCAGAAATTACTTTCGGTCACGGGCTTGCCTGCCCATACTGACCAGACAATCACGGAACCTGGGCGCATGGAGGAAGAAGTCGCGCTCATCAAGAAACGAGGTTACAGCATCGACGATGAGGAGTTTCTGGAAGGCCTCGTTGCGCTTGCAGTGCCAGTGCGGAACGCACAAGGTGTGATTGTTGCGGGCATCGCCTGCCACGGCCCCAAGCCTCGTTTAACCGTAGAAGGTGCACTGAAGCATTTGCCTTTGTTGACGGAGGCCGCCGCAGCCATGCGCAGGAGTTTCACTCAAGATGACAATGAAGAATGAGGCTTCTGCATTTCACCCGATGATTACAATTCTTCAGAGCGATTTTGCGATTCCATAAGCGCCAGCCATCAACAAAATACCAAGTGCAATTCGGCGATAGCTTTGTTCACTCGCGGCGCGGAACAGTTGGCTGCCGATCCAGGTCGCCAGGAGGAAGCCGGGCATCAAAGTTCCCGCCGTGATAACGGTTTGGCTTTCGATATGTCCACGAACCGTCATGAGCATGATGAGCGCGATGAGAGTGACGCCAAAATAAGCGGTGAAGTTTGCCCGGTTGCGGGCGGCGCTCGCGTCACTCGATAATAGATAAACCATGACAGGTGGGTTCCCGAGGCTGGTCAGCGCCATCAGGAATCCAGACACCCCGCCAACAAGAAAAGTCAGGCTCGTCGGGCGCGCTCCGCTGTAGCGCCACCCGGAGATCAGCAGCAAGGCTGACAGGAAAACAAGCACCGAAACGCTGAGCTGTATCGCTGAGACGTCAAGTGTGACCAGCAGCCAATTGCCAACGGGCATGAGGGCAACGGCTGCAATGCCCATCGTTGCAATGCTTGGCCAGTCAATTTCACGAAAGACGGTCGGTAACAGCAACAGGGTTGCAACAATCTCAATCAGTAGAATAACGCCAATTGCTTGAATGGGCCCGAACAGGTGCACGAAGAATGGCGCCATGAACATGCCTGATCCAACTCCGGCAAAGCCGCGTAGAAGGCCGCCGATAAACGCAATCAGCAATGCCGTCGCTAGTTCGACCGTTGGCATGTTATCTCGTTGCCCCCTGGACGGATCATCGTCGCTCAATTCACCGAGCAGTGCATGCAATCTTCTGATGCGCGTAGGATGTGGACGTCAGGCAGCATCCTTCCCCGCTTCGATCATGATAGGGCGTTGGTGGCATGTTACGGCAGAGGAATGAATTCGTCGCGGTCGTCGGGTGGCAGGTCGAAGAGGCCTTCACCCCAATTGCCGCGGCGCCACTGCTCCTTGGCGTCGTCGAGTTTTTCTTTGCTTGATGAAACGAAGTTCCAGAAGATGTAGCGAGGGCCCTCCAGCGTCGCGCCACCAAGGATCATCAGGCGGGCTCCGCGTTCGCCAGCGGCGACCGTAATCTTGTCGCCGGGCCGGAACACCATCATGCGGCCGGATTCGAACTCCTGCCCGGCTATGGTGACGGAACCTTCGGTGACATACAACCCACGATCCTCGTGCTCGTCCGGCAACGGAAGCAATGCTCCGGGTTGCAATGTCACGTCGGCATAGAATGTTTCCGAAAACATTCTGGCCGGCGCGGATTGCCCATAGGCGTTGCCCAGGATCAGCCGCAGCTTGATGCCTCTGTCTTCGAATTCGGGAAGCGTCTCCTTGCCGTGGTGTTCGAAAATTGGCGCAACGTCTTCGTCCGCTTCAGGTAGCGCCACCCACGTCTGGATACCGTAGAGTGAGTGTGGCCCCTTGCGGGTGGCTTTGCTGGTACGTTCCGAATGCGTGACGCCACGGCCCGCCACCATCCAATTGACGGCGCCGGGCAGGATGACCTGATTGGAGCCGATGCTGTCACGGTGCTGGAACTCGCCGCGATAAAGATATGTGACTGTTCCAAGACCGATGTGCGGATGGGGGCGGACGTCGACGCCTTGGCCGGTGATGAACTCTGCCGGTCCGGCCTGATCGAAGAAGATGAAGGGGCCGACCATCTGCCGCTTTGGTGCGGGCAGTGCGCGGCGCACCTCGAAATCACCAAGATCGCGAGCACGCGGAATGATCAACGTCTCTATGGCGTCGATGTTGATGTTATCGGGACAACCCGGCTCAAGAGATGGGTTCCAGCTCACGTGATGTCTCCTTCCGCTTTGGCATTGTTCATTCGTATCTGCTTCTTTACTTTGCCACTTTACGTCGCCGCGAGTTTCTCAGCGATCTCGGCGACGTGGCGGCCCTGATAACGCGCCCCAGCGAGATCGTTCTCAGACGGTTTTCGAGAGCCGTCGCCATTAGCAATCGTGCTCGCGCCATATGGTGAACCGCCGACGAGCTCTTGTACACCCAGTTGCCCCTGATACGAGTAGGGCAGACCAACGATGACCATGCCGTGATGCAACAAAACAGTATGCGTTGAAAGGATCGTGCTTTCCTGGCCGCCGTGCTGCGATGCTGTCGAGGTGAAGACGCTGCCGACTTTGCCGATCAGCTTTCCCTGCGCCCACAGCCCGCCCGTTTGGTCGAGGAAGTTCTTCATCTGGGATGGCATACTGCCAAAGCGTGTCGGCACACCGAGAATGATGGCGTCATAATCGGGCAGCTCCGCGACTGTTGCGACTGCTGCTGCCTGATCAAGCTTGAAGCCTGACGCCTTGGCGATCTCTTCCGGTACCAGTTCGGGTACGCGTTTGACGACAGCTTCGGCACCAGCCGCGCGAACGCCTTCGGCGACGGCCTGTGCCATCGTCTCGATGTGACCGTAGCTGGAATAGTAAAGAACGAGGACTTTGCTCATGATTGATTTCCTTTTGTGAATTTCAAATTTTCTGCGCCTGACGCGATTGATGATGGCATCACGTCCAAGTCTGATTCCAGCGCGGCATCGTGAGTTGGTGGCACCGCGCTGGATTGCGTCAGCTGGTGGTTTCGGTCATGTTGCCGAACTTGCCCGATTGGAAATCAAGCATGGCCTGCTTGATCTCGCCCACGGTGTTCATGACGAACGGGCCATGAGCAACCACGGGTTCGTTGATCGGTTCGCCAGACATCACCAAAAGCTTGGCGTCGTCGTTGGCTTCAAGCGTGATCTTGCCACCCTCGCGTGACAGCACGACAAGTTGTCCGGCGCGGATGATTTCAGCGCCGTTTACTTCGATCGTGCCTGCAAGAACGACGACAGCGAGCGAATGGCCCTCAGGCAATTCAAGCTGTGCGCTCTTGCCACGGCGCAGGCGCACATCCCAGACATTGATGGGTGTGAACGTCCGCGCTGGACCTTTATCACCGTCGTAATTGCCGGCGATGACGCGTACCGTGCCTGCCTTGCCGGGCAGTTCGACTGCAGGGATATCCTTGTCGAGCAGCGTCTGGTATCCCGGTTCCGCGTTTTTGTGCTTGGCCGGGAGATTGACCCAAAGTTGGACCATCTCCATGTTGCCGCCCTTTTCGGCAAACGCCTTGGAATGGAACTCCTCATGGAGGATGCCTCCTGCTGCCGTCATCCACTGTACGTCGCCGGGGCCGATGGTGCCGCCTG
>JBKEAX010000194.1:0-30068 GCA_047972825.1 Hyphomicrobiaceae bacterium
TGCTCGTCGGAAAACCAAAACAGATCAGACATATCCGTGCCTCCTCGCTGAGATACGAAGGAATCACGGATTAACTGATTTGGGAATCCTGCCGGGACACGTTAAAGGGTCCGGACCCTAAGCCAATGATTTTGCTCGTGGCCTTCATGTTGCGCCAAAATTGTATGCGGTTGCGGCTATGTTTCAATTTTGGCGCGACAGGCCACTAGGGCCCGGACCCTAACGGCTTGCAGCTTGAGATTTTTTAAACCAGAAGTGTTTCGAAGACGACTTCCGTAAATTGCTTCAATGGTGCGCTGCTCTTTTCTGCACGCATTCGCAGGAGTGCGCCCTCCCAGCTGTTGAGAACAAACTGTGCGAGCAACAATGCAGGCTGGGGATTGCGGATAGCGCCTGTAGCCTGTGCTTCGGCGATGCAACTCTCAATCAGTCTGCTCCATGTTCCGAAGTGAGCAGCTAGCCGGTCGCGGATCGCGCCGCTTTGGTCGGCGACTTCGAGACTCATGTTTCCAAGAAGGCAACCCCGCGTGTAATTGTCCTTCGCGAAGCCCCGAATACGCTTATCGAAGTAGCCCCGCAACCTTTTGAGCGGCGGAACCTTCTCATTTTCCAGAAGTGCGCGGAGACCATCCAGGCCGGTGTCAAAATAGAAATCCACCACGGCACGGCCGAAATCTTCCTTGCTGTCGAAGTAGTTGTAGAAGGAGCCTTTGGGCACCTTGGCCGCATCGACAATTTCCTTCACCCCGGTCGCCGAGTAACCCTGCTCGTGGAGCAAATGCACTCCAACGCTCAGCAAGTCAATCCGTGTTTTCTGGTTGGGTTTTGGCCCACGCCGTTTTGGCGCCACGTGCGTTTTCATGGCTATTCATTTCGAATAATATGACCGGTCATATATGATATTATCGAATGCCTGCTTTGTCAACTGTGATCGTCTTTCCTTTATCGGCACTGTCGCCCTTTACCTGTGCTGATCATACCCCAATTCCAATCCAACACAGGGAAATCAGGGCAGGGGATACTGGCTCTTGACTAAATAAATATGACCGGTCATCTTATATTTATAGTAAGTTCAGCAGATGGCGGGAACTGGGGTCTGGACCTTAAGCGAAGGGTTGCTCTGGCCGTCATAGTTCAATTCAAGCAGGAGAAAGACGATGCAAATTCTTAAATCACCCAGGGGCCGGGCCCTAAGCCTGGGGCTAGCCATGGCGTTGGGCGCGATAACAACGGTCGAAGCACAGCCCGCGGCAACCAAGAAATTCCCTGCCGCTCTTGAAAAGACACACATTGACGGACTGTCGATCCGCTATGCCCGGGCGCCACGAAAGGGCGCCCCCAGCATCGTTCTCCTCAGCCCGTGGCCCGAGAGCATTTTTGCTTTCATACCCATATGGGCTCAACTCACGGAGCGATACGATGTCTTGGCTTTGGATCTGCCTGGTTTCGGGGCGTCAGAGGGGCGACCAGAGGTTATAGCCCCGGAGGCGATGGGAAATTTCATCGTAAAAGCGATACGTCATTTCGGTTTGGAAAAGCCGCATGCCGTTGGACCTGATGTCGGCACTTCATCGCTACTGTTTGCTGCGGCTAACCATCCGGATGCGTTCGGGTCCATTAGCGTCGGCAGTGGAGCGGTCGCATATCCGTTGGAGGTTGAAAGCTCATTAAAAACGCTGATTGAACTTCCTTCGCTTGCGCCCCTGCAGAACATCGACATTGCCAAAAGAATAGATGGCGTTCTTGCTACACAGCGCAATCGGGTCCGTGATTTTGTGCGCGCCGATTACATCACATCCTACAGCGGTGCAGGCCGTTACGCGGAGTCGGCGCGTCTGGTCCGCCGTTATCCGCATGAACTGCCGATACTGAAGACGCGACTGGGCAAGATCCAAACCCCTGTATTGATGATTGCGGGACGTCACGATCCGTACGTGCCGGTGTCCAATGGACACTATCTGGTAGAACACATGCCGAGCGCGCGTCTTGAAATCCTGGATGCCGGTCATTTCGTCTGGGAAGACGCCTCGGATAGCTATGGCCGGTTGATCTCCGAGTGGGTGGATCAGCATGAGCCTCGGCGGTAGCTGTAGCATGTCGCGCAAAGCCACCTCTCCGCGACATGCATTAAGTTCCAGGCCTCAGCTAGAGGCGACGAAATTGGGCGTGTTGTTTCAGGTCTCACCCCAATGCATCGTTGGCGCGTTTCATCTTACCGGCGTCGACGTAGACTTCCGATCCCATCTCGCGGAACTTCTCGCTCATCACGGCCATGCCCTGCTCGGCTTCGACCATGGCCGACTTGCCGGCGTTGGTCTTTGCCGCGTAGTCGCGCACATCCTGGGTGATCTTCATTGAGCAGAACTTTGGTCCGCACATGGAGCAGAAGTGGGCAACCTTGTGCGCCTCCTTCGGCATCGTTTCATCATGCATCGCGCGTGCGGTATCAGGGTCAAGGCCGAGATTGAACTGGTCTTCCCAGCGGAACTCAAACCGCGCCTTCGACATGGCATCGTCGCGCAGCTGCGCGGCGGGATGACCCTTGGCGAGATCGGCGGCATGGGCTGCAAGGCGGTATGTGATGACGCCAGTTTTTACGTCGTCACGATTTGGCAGTCCCAGATGCTCCTTCGGCGTAACGTAGCAGAGCATGGCGGTGCCGAACCAGCCGATCATCGCCGCGCCGATGCCCGAGGTGATATGGTCGTAGCCCGGTGCAATGTCGGTGGTGAGGGGGCCGAGCGTATAGAAGGGCGCCTCGCCGCAGGACTTCAACTGCTTGTCCATGTTGATCTTGATCTTGTGCATCGGTACGTGGCCGGGGCCTTCGATCATGACCTGGCAGCCCTTGTCCCAGGCGATTTTCGTCAATTCACCAAGCGTTTCAAGCTCCGCAAACTGGGCAGCGTCATTGGCATCGGCGATGGAGCCAGGACGCAGACCGTCGCCCAATGAGAAGGAAACATCATAACGGCGCATGATGTCGCAAATGTCTGCGAAATGCTCGTACAGGAAACTCTCCTTGTGATGCGCAAGGCACCACTTGGCCATGATGGAGCCGCCGCGCGAAACAATACCAGTAACGCGGTTAGCGGTGAGCGGCACATAGGCCAGACGCACGCCAGCATGGATGGTGAAATAATCGACGCCTTGTTCGCATTGCTCGATCAGCGTATCGCGATAAAGCTCCCAGGTGAGTTTCACTGGATCGCCGCCGCACTTTTCCAGGGCCTGATAAATCGGAACGGTGCCAATAGGGACCGGCGAGTTGCGCAAGATCCACTCCCGCGTGTTGTGGATGTTGCGGCCTGTAGAAAGGTCCATCACCGTGTCAGCGCCCCAACGGATCGCCCATACCATCTTTTCTACCTCCTCCTCGACTGAAGAGGTGACAGCGGAGTTGCCGATATTGGCGTTGACCTTCACCAGGAAGTTGCGGCCGATGATCATCGGTTCAAGCTCCGGGTGGTTGATGTTGGCTGGAATGATGGCTCGGCCGCGGGCAATCTCGTCGCGCACAAATTCCGGCGTGATGTGTTCGGGGATGGCGGCGCCGAAACTTTCTCCGTCGGCCACGGCCTGGCTTGCGCGCTCAAGTGCTGCGGCACGGCCAAGGTTCTCGCGGTGTGCGACGTAGATCATTTCCTTGGTGATGATACCAGCCTTGGCGAATTCATATTGCGTGACAGGCGCGTCGCCGCTCCCCCGGAACGGCGCTGCCTTGTTGGGGAAATCGCGGGCCAGGGCCTTGCCGGAGACGTTGCCGTTGTCTTCGGGCTTGATGTTGCGGCCCTGGTATGTTTCGACGCCGCCGCGCTCTTTGATCCAGGATTCGCGAATGCGCGGCATGCCTTTTTCAACGTCGATGGAGGCGTTGGTGTCCGTGTAGGGGCCGGAGGGATCATAGACGCGGAATGTTGGTTCCTCCTGATCGGTGAGCGAGATCTGGCGAAACGGCACCTTGATGTCGGCATGCCCGTCGGGCGAGGTATAAACCTTGGTGGAGCCGGTGATGGGGCCTGTGGTGACTTCAGGGATCATCATGTCTTTCGGGCGGGTGATCTTGTTCATGCCTTGCTTCCCTTGTGAGCAGCGTCTTTTCGTGAGGTTTTGACGTTGCGTTTTGCTGTGTTTGTTGCTGGCTTTTTTGGTTTTGGTTTTGTGCTTGCGGGTTTGGTGAAAGATGATGTCGTTGCGCTGGGCAATTTGCTGATTGCTGGGTCAGCAAGTCCGAGTTCCTGCCGGATGCGGCGGGATAGGCCGGCGATGACTAAGTCATAGCTGGCGCGCAGGTAGTCATTCAGTGCGCTATCTGAGAGTGTTTCTTGGGATGTGCGCTGGATCCATTTCATGCCGCGTGACGCGAGATAGGGTGCCGGGCGGCAGCCTGGCATCTCCTGCAACATGTCGTAGCTCATAGGTGAGCATTTGAAGGTAATGAATAGCTCCTGGTCGTCGTCATTCCAGCCGCCGATGGCGAAAACCTTGCCGCCGACCTTCCACACGTGTGCGCCACCCCACTGCACGACTGTGGTCGCGTGTGGCAAGGTTTTGCAGAAGCGGTTGTAGTCGTTGAGCTTCATGCGGGGCTCGTTCCAATGAAGCCATATGCGGCGAAAGTGAAAAATGAGCCGATTGCAAGGATGAGGAGTGCAGTTGCTGTGAATGCTGAATGATGGGCTGCGAATTGATCGCGGATGTTGCGTGCCGAATCTGCGAATGCCATGCGGAAAATGCCGCCGAAGATGGCCAGCCAGCCGAAGATGGTGACGCTGATACGCCAGTCGGCTACCCAAAGGTTATGTACGCGCAAGATTGCGAGCCCGGCAACGAAGGCCAGAAGGCCAGCCAGGAAAATCGTCGCGCGGTCCTCGGACATCCGGGCGGTCAGGTCAATGAAGTAGGCGCGTCGAAGCAGCATCACCGAGGCGATGACAATGAACGATGGTCCGATCAGACTGGCAATAAACTGGGCGTTGCCCATGGCGCGTCTACTCCTCGGGGGCAGGAATGCAACGAGGGGTGCAACTGGGCTTGGAACGGACTGGAGATGAGTTTGTTGGCGTCCGTCCCTTCGCCGGCATGACCCGGATCAGGTTCTAAGGGTGCTCCGCCCGCGGTGGCCTTATAGGCCGGGGTCAGACGGATCTCAGCTGCGTGCGCGCAGCGCCCCTCGGTTTGCGTTCAGTGTGGCCCGCGCAATCGCAGATTGCAAGGCCCGATGGCCTAGTGTGGCGTCGCGCCTTAGTTGATCGATGTTGCGGCACGCTGGGTATCAACTAAGGCGCGATAAACGCCACACTAAGCCAATGACTTTGCTAGTGGCCTTCATGCCGCGCCAAAATTGTATGCGGTTGCGGCTATGTTTCAATTTTGGCGCGACAGGCCACTAGATGCTCCTGCCAGGCAAATAATTCTGGTTTGTCCTGTGACTATTGCGATTGAGGCCGGACATTTGGCGATAGCCTAAACGATGCGTGTGTCTGGTGCCTTGCTGGAGCAAACGCCTGCTCAAGACATCTGGGCGAGTACTTTTTCCAGGCGTTGACGGACGTCATTGGCGATCACGTCCAGTTCTCGGTTGCCGATCGCTTGCATGGCTGCTGCCGGGTCCATGGCAGACACTTCAACGCGTCCGTCCGGATGCTCCTGGACCACGACGTTGCAGGGCAACAAAACGCCGATCTGATTTTCAGCATTAAGGGCTTTGTGGGCGAGCCCGGGGTTGCACGCACCCAGGATCTTGTATTTCGGGAAATCGATGTCGAGTTTCTTTTTGAGGGTCGCTTTGACGTCAATTTCTGTCAGCACACCGAAGCCTTCGCCTTTCAAGGCTTCGGTGACGGCGGCGATGGCGTCGTCGTAGGATTGGGAAACGGTCTTGGCGAGAAAGTACTTCATCGGGCAATCCCTCTGGTGGGTCGTTACAACTTATACAAATCGAGCCCGCCAGAGGTGGTATCTTATTGCCCCGGCGTCAAGGCAATTGCCGGGGAAATGCAGTTGATGGCACGAGGTGCAGACGGTCAACGGCTGGCCGCAAGAAGCCGGTCGAAAGCCTTGATCGTGCGAGCTTCAGCGGCCTTATCCTTCATGTTCCAATGGAAAAAATGGTGGCTCAGATAAAGGCCGTAGAGTTCAAAAACAAACTGGTCGCTGTCCAGGCCCGACCGGAATTGGCCGGCCGTAGTGGCTTCGCCAATGGCAGCGCTGAGCAGATCCGACCAGCCATCAAGAACTTCTTTCAAACGAACGCGCACCGGTTCTGCCAGATCGTCTGACTGCCGGCTTGCGTGCATGAACGGACAGCCGCCCTTGAGCATTGGCGAGCGGGACCATGCGATCCAGCGACCAAACATGGCCTTTAAATGCGGTTCGCCGGGGAGAGCGTTCACCGATGCGTTCACGACATCGCGCTGGAACAGTGCAATGGCCTGTTCAAGAACCCCAAGCTGCAGGCTCTCCCGGTTGGCAAAGTGATTTGTAACGCCGCTCCTGGGCATATCCAACTCACGCGCCAGTGTGCCCATCGTCAAAGCATTGAGGCCCTGCTGGCTTGCGATGCCCAGGCCGTGAGACAGAATACGCTCACGCATTGCACTCGCTGTACTCATTGCGACCATGCTCTAAATCCTCCGTACCGCATTGCTGGCGAATGCTGCGGGCAAGACGCCATGGCGGACAAATGAAACCCGGAGTTGGGAGATTGTGGGGCGTGGCAGTGGCGGTGACGTGGTCGTGATCGCGGATCTGGCTGCATGTGGCAGAAGCGCGTCAGTTGTCCTCGTCTGCGGCTATTGCTGAATATTTCTGTTCAGCAAGTTGGGCATCGCATTCCGGGCAATTCAGTGTTGCGCCGATCCGGGAGTCTCGGCCTTCCTGGGTCAAAACCCACGGGCGTTCCACAAGTGGAGGCTTATGGCGCACGTGCTGTTCGTGCCCGCACTCAAGCATGGCAACGAAGTGCCCTTCGATATCCTCATAAAATCCGGTGATCTGTCGTTTCATGATCGATGGCTCTGGCGTGTCAGGGATTTTCGGCGTTCCCTGCCACGCTTTTGGAGCCGGTCTGGCTCAGATTGAATCCATTCTGTTTCTCAAGCTGCGCGCACGTTTGCGGCGTTGTCGATCCAGGACTTGATTTTTTCGATATCTGGCGGCTCGCCGTCACGCAACACGCGTTGGCCCTCGGCGGTGGTTACAAACTTCAGGATGTCTGCGGAGAGCTTTGCGGGTTCTGCTTCGGCAATTGATGCAACAGAGAAGTAACCGGCGCCCACCAGCAGCTGTGCGTGTCCGCCTCTCAAGCCAGGCACGGACATGACCAGATGGGCCTGATCCTGCCAGTCAGTGAGGGATTCAGGCGTTATGTATCGGACGTCGAGTTGTTCAGCCATCTCGAAGGCGTCTGCCTCCAGGAATTGAGCAACTGTCTTGATGCCGATGGCGTAAAACCGTGCCGCCGTTTTCGGTCCGATGGATGGCGCTGCTTCGATGTCGTCTTCAAGAGAGAGGTAGATTTTGGGACCTGATGAAGATCGCTGGGAGGCGGCGACAACAAGTTTTGAGCGTTGTTGCGTGCGATCCGCGGTCGAACCGGCTGGGCCCTGTGCGTTGGCATTCAGCGCGGGATGCAGGTGGATTGTGGCGGTTTGGTCTGGCGTGCCTGCAGCAACTGCTGGGGGAAGCACCGCCGTTGCAACGCGGCGAATGTTCTGCGGTTTTGGCTGTTGAGCCGGGCGTCTTGCGCGCGCCTGTGCAAGTTCATCGGCCCGTTGCAAGACAACCTCTTGGTGGTAGATGTCACGCACCTGCCGGTCATCCTCGGGCAGGTTACGTTCAACGCCACCTGTTGCCATCAATTCATCATACATGGCTTGAACCACGTGCTGATCTTCCGTGTCGGTTAGTTTTTTCTGCACCCACTTCAAAGGTATATTGAGTGTTGCAAGAACCGTATCAAGGCTGAGGCTGACGTTTGGCGGGGGGACATCTGCTTCTGCAATGGCGCGTTCCAGAACGCGGGCAAAACCGTCAGATGCATAAAGAATGAGAGACCCAACCAACTCGCGTGCGATAGGGTCAAGTCCTTCGGCCGGGTCCACGACCCCGACGTTGATATCGTAGTGGGCTATGAGTTTTTCGTATTCGGCATTTGCCTTTTCGGCACCCGCGCAGACGAATGACTTGAGCCAGTCGCTGCCATCTGGCGCGACAACAAATTTGTCGGGATGGCTTGCCTGCGCCTCACGTTTCAAACCGTCATAGGCGCGAGAGATGCTCCATTCGACAGCGCGATGTATGTTGTTTTCGGCTTCGGACTGGGCGGTGTGGAATGGGTGGATTGGGTCGGTATAGTAATGGCTCAAGACGCCAGCACACCAGACGGCCTGCGGCCAGTTTTTGTCCTTTAGTTCATTGACCAGATGATTGTACCAGCTTTGCGCCTTTTCCGGTGCTCCGCCCCAGTAGTTGTCGCGGACATGCAGAACATGGTTGCGAAAGTCCTTGAATTCTTTGTCGGGGGCTTTGGAGCCATCCAGGTAAAGCTCGACGTTTTTCAGAAACAGGCGCTGCCATGCCTTTGCGTCGTGCCGTGTCAGGCGCTCCAAGGCGTCCAGCGCGAGCTTGTGATGCGTACCGTTGGCATGCGTCGCATAGATGACGCGGTAAAGAAGGCTCATGGCGGTCTCCGCTCTGGCGCATGTCTCCCAGACTGAGCCACATCTGGCGGTCGCTCAGCAGGCATGAAGTAATTCGTCGCTGCAACGAGGTGACTGGTCGCGCCCCGTGGTCAACGCCGGAGTTCATGGCAAACGGTTCCGCGAGTCGGGCGCTGGAGGCAAATGCCGCGCGCCACGAACCCACACTTTCAACAGGTTTTGCTCATTTTGCTGCTTATGTGGAGTGATTCGCTGCGCCCTTGCCGAGTTTAGGGTCCGGATCCTAACGCCCTTGGCGCACTCAGGCGTCGGCTGCGGCAATGGAGGCGAAATGGCGCAGCAGCGTGCTTTCATCACCGGAGGAAGCGTCTCCGAATGCATCCGACAGCATGTCGTGCACAAACGCAACGCATTCGCCAGAGACGCCTATGCGTTCGGAAAAGGAGACAGCATCGTTGAGAGCACGGCACGTGGTGGCCAAATCTTGATCGCGAATGGGATCTTCAACCATACCTATCAAGGTGCCGCAGGAGGGGCCTGCGGCTACAGGGCCGTCAAAGACACGCGTGAGCGTCTCGGTATCGATCCCGGCATGCCGGCCGATCAACATTGCTTCGCTCAAGGCAATAAGACGGGCGGCGCGAACGTAGCCGCGCAGAGCTGCAAGTCCTGTTGCTACTCCGGTGGAACCAACACGTTTCACCGTGCCCAAAAGCTCCAGCGTGGGTTGCGCGCGCTCAACCAGTTCGTCAAAGCCGCCGGCAAGCATTTCAAGCGGTTCGTCACTGTCGGTTGCGACATCTGCGCAGGTCAAAACATCAATGAGGCCGATGCCAGCAGCGCCCAGTTGCCCCGTGAAGCGGACAACATCCTTGAACGGTCCCCCGCCGAAATGAACGATCAGCGAACCTGGCTTGAGCGCCAGTGCAAACCCAGGCCGGTCTTCGTTGCCAATTGCAGCGCTTTGCAAGGCTGCCATATCGGGCACAGTTGAAATGACGAAGTCGCAGTCGCGCCCCAGGTCCGTCAGGCTTGGCGCCAGAACGGCGGCACCGGCCTCGCCTTGGAATTTACGGCGCCGATCGCTGCTCAAATCGTAGGCTTCAATCTGGCGGCCGGCGCGCATAAAGCGTGTGGCAATGGCAGTTCCCAGATTGTTGAGCCCGATTACTCCGATCGGCCTGTCGAGTTTCATAACCGGTTTCCGCGACTTGTTTTCTGTGGTTCCACTCGATTGAGCAGATGTGCTTTTCAACACGGCGATTGCGCGGTTACTTTCTATCGTGTGAGCGTGATGGGCAAGTGCGTTTGTTGACTGGGCGGATGGGGATCAAATACGCAGACCCGTTTGGGTGAATGCGGGGCCAACAGATCTAAATATCAAAAGGCAATCTTGTTGCGTTGCAATGCGGCGATGCCAAACATTGTCGCTTGTCATGTTTTAAGTCTTTGATTTTAAGTATGACGGTCTCGCGGAGCTGCTGCGCACTTTAGCAAAACATGCTTTAGCGGCCTTCGCGCCACCAAGCCAGAGCCATAAAGGCAAGCAGTGCGGCAAGAGCTGCAAACCCCGTAAACATTGGTGTCAGCTTCACGCCGCGGGTGACGTAGGCGGCACGATCTTTGAGGCCCAACCAGCCATTGCCAGCCATGACGCGTGCTGCGGGCATCATTGTGATGCGGGGGACAGAGACATCCGTTGCCGCGCTTGATCCCAACAGTGTGTTGCTGCGCGTCCAGAAAACACCACCGCCGGTTTCGTCAAGCAGCGGTTCAAGTTTCTTTTCCGTCGCCGTCACTTCGCTCATTTCGCGAACATCCTGGACGCCGGCATGTGCGATTGCGGAAAGTTCGCTCTGCGTCATCTTGTAGAGGCCAGGATGTTCTACATCCTCGGTGGTGCGGAATAAGCCAGGCGACACTCTTTCCAATGTCACTTCGTGTGTTTCGCCCTGTGGGTTGCGCACCGTTACGGGCGCAACACTGTCGTCCATGGTGCGGCGCTCGATGGTGAGTTTGAGGCCGTGCGCCGATGCGAACAGACGCTCTTCTTCAAGATCAGGCTCTTTCATCAGCCAGTGAGACAGGCGGCGCAATAGATCTGTGTGCGGGCCACCGCCATCGTAGCCGCGCGCCCACAACCAAGCCTGATCCGATGTGAGTAGTGCTACGCGGCCTTTTCCTCTGCGATCAAGGATGAGCAACGGCGCGTCCGCCGCACCCTTCATGACGATGGTGCCGCGTTCAGGGGCAACCTCGACCTGGCGGAACCAGCGGCCCCATGACGGGCCAATGTCTGTTCGTGTGGTGGCGGTGTTGATTGAAGTGCCGTTCGAGGTTGCTGCAACCCGGCTTGCAGCACCAGGTAGCCCTCGCGTCACGGGATGTTTCTCGCCGTCTGCGGTCGTGTCGGCCTTGAATGGCTGCTCAATGACACGGCCACTGGGCAGGGCAGGAAGTACAGATGCCAGCGGTGTTCGGTGCACACTGTAGCTTCCTGCATAGTCATCGCCTGCAGCAATCAACAGCGCGCCGCCGTGGTCTTCCACGTAACGGGCGATATTGTCGTAATACATCATCTGCAAAATGCCGCGGTGCTGGTAGCGGTCAAAGATGATGAGGTCGAAGTCCTTTATTTTTTCCGAGAAAAGTTCGCGTGTCGGGAAGGCGATCAGTGATAGCTGGTTGATCGGTGTTCCGTCCTGCTTTTCAGGCGGGCGAAGAATCGTGAAATGCACGAGGTCAACGGCGGCATCGGATTTCAAAAGGTTGCGCCAGGTGCGCTCGCCGGCGTGCGGCTCGCCGGAGACGAGAAGTACACGCAGGTTTTCACGCACGCCTTCCGCTGCAACGACAACACGGTTGTTGGCAGGCGTCAGTTCGCCGCCCGCCGTCTCTAGTTCCATCTCAAGGATGTTCTGGCCGGCATGCGGAAATGGCATTTCAACTGTTGTCTTGCGATTGATTGTCGTGCTGATGGTTTCGTCCGGCTGGCCCTCACGGCGGATGGTGAGTGCCACAACGTTACCCGCCTGGCCTGTTTTGCCGGTCTCGCGCACGGCAAAGGTGATATCACGCGATTGGCCGACAATGCCGTAGCGGGGCGCCTGAATAAGTTCGATACGGCGGTCGAATTCGTCCGGTTCGCCGGTTAGTAGGGCATGAACGGGTGCATTGAACCCCAGGGCTGCGGCATTGGCAGGAACATCGTGGACCTGGCCGTCGGTTATCATGACAACGCCGGCGAGGCGGTCGGGAGGGGTGTTGGCCAAGGCGCGGTTGAGTTCGGCAAAAAGTTGCGTTCCCGAGACGACACCGTCAACAGGACGAGCGGCCGTTACCCATTTCACGTCGAGATTTTTTATTGCCCCAAGTTTTTTGTCCAGTTCGGCCCTGATCGCCTGAGCCTGCTCGGGCCGGTCGGCGAGCGTTTGCGAGGTGCTTTCGTCAATTACAACAAGGGCGATATTGGCAAGACTTTCGCGTTCTTCCTGGCGCAACGTCGGATTGGCCAGTGCAGCCAACAGGGCGACGATTGCCAGGGCACGCAGCATTGCCCCGCGCGCGCGTCGCCAAAGCAACAGGGCAACAAGAAGCACACCAACGAGTGCGGCTGCCAGGAAGAACGGGACCGGGAGCATCGGAGCAAAGTCTATCGACCAGTTGTTCATTGCGCGCCCCTATTGTCCGAGCCGTTCCAGAAGCGCTGGCACGTGCACCTGGTCTGCTTTGTAGTTACCGGTCAATGCATGCATGACCAGATTGACGCCCGTCCGGAAAGCCATCTCGCGCTGAAGCTCACCACCAGGCACGGTCGGGTAGAGTGGGCGTCCGCGCTCATCCAAAGCCCAGGCGGCGGCCAAGTCATTGGATGTGACAACGATTGAGGTTACGCCATCGGCGCGGCGCGCCTCGCGACCAGCGCTCGATGGATCGTTGGCCGCTGCCTCCACCCACATCGACCCACCGTCCCAACGGCCTGGGAACGCGTGCAGCAGATAGAATGATTTTGTCAGGACGTGCCCTTCCGGAACAGGCTCCAAACGTGGCAGGTCAAGGTTGCCCAGAATGCGTTGTAGCGGGGTGTCACCGCCTGCACCCATCAGGCTTGCGGGGCGGCCTGAGCCGTAATCGCGCGTGTCGAAAATAATCATGCCGCCTTGCTTCATGTAGGCGTCGATCTTGGCGAGTGTCGCTTCAGGTAGTGGCTTTGCGTTATCAAGAACTGGCCAGTAAAGCACCGGATAAAACGCAATTTCATCATCGGTGATGTTGACTGGCAAAGGGGTGCCCGGCGAGACAGCGGTGCGTGCTTCGAGGACGCGTGCAAGGCCTGTCAGGCCAATGCGGCTGGTGTCGTCTGTCGATGGATCGCCGGTCATCACGTAGCCAAACGTCACTTTCTGGGTTGCCTTCAGCGCAATGGCGACGTCGGCAGGCGTGTTGGTGTTGCCCGCGCCGGCTGATGAGGCGTTTTGAGCCAGGGCAAGGCCGCTTGCGGTGGTGAGCATGGCGATGATTGCTGCCGTCGCAGCGACCAGACAGGCGATTGCGGCGTGACGCGGTCTGCGCGACAGGGCAGAGGCGCCGCCCAAGCTCAGCAGGATAACCGCCAGGATATCAACGAAGATCAGCCCTAGTGCGGCAGCAAGCAGCCATGGCTTCAA
Source organism: Hyphomicrobiaceae bacterium (assembly GCA_047972825.1). Classification (GTDB taxonomy): domain Bacteria; phylum Pseudomonadota; class Alphaproteobacteria; order Rhizobiales; family Hyphomicrobiaceae; genus JAEUMD01. The sequence continues at coordinate 13,331 of JBKEAX010000194.1, forward strand.
TGGCTCTGCCGATTTGGACTGGTAACCCTGTCTTTGTGCATTCGGCGGTAGCGTGGGGAGTGGATGCAGTTTTGCTTTTTCGTCAAGAAGGTTGAGTGCGCGCGGGCTTGTCTCCGTGCCGTAAAACCCTGGTGGGTGATCTATGCTGGGTGAGAGTGTGGCGAAGTTCGAGGCCGGCACGGCCTGGGCCGTTGGCGGTGGTGCGGCAAGCGTTCCAAAACCATCAAGCGTTCTGACCGGTGGCAGCACCTGTGGCGCGCTGGAAGCCTCTGTGTTTGTGGCAGTTTCCACCCCATTGCCTGCATCCTGCATCAGCGTCGTGTTTGCGCCCGAGGATGGTGCGCCTTTACCGACACGCCCCATGGTGGAGATGCGGCGCAGCATGTCGACAAACAAACCGGATATCGGCAGGTTCGACCAATCGGAGTTGGCGGTAACGTGGAACAAGATGATCTTGCCGTCGCCTACGTTTTTTGCCGTGACCAGCGGCGTGCCGTCAGCAAGACGCGCCCATACTCCAGCGTCCGGTCCGATTTGAGCGGGATCGGCCAGCACCTGCCGGTTTACCGTCACGTCCTGCGGTACTGTTAAACCGGCGAACGGACTTTTATCTTCGAAGCCCGCAAGTTTCTGAGGTGTCGACCAGGACAGGGCACCACCCAATGTACGCCCGCCGATGCGCAACGGGACCGGCATGAGATGGTCGCCGCCTTTTTCGAGGCGCGGACCAGCAAAACGCACAAGCACGCCGCCGTTCTCAATCCAGCTTTCGACATGCTTGGCTACATCTCCCGACAGCGTGCCGATATCGGCCAGCATCAGAACAGTAGCATTCTGCCGCAGGATAGTTTCGACGTTCGCCAGCAGATTGGCATCCTTGGCCACGACCAGCTCGGAATAAGGTTTCAACGCCTTTTCGATGTAGTAAAGCGGCGCGAGCAGGGGTTGGGATTGCTCCTGGCTTTCGCCGGAAACAAGACCCACGCGGTGCCAGCGGGCCGAGGCGTCGATCAATGCAGTCGCTCCAGCAGACTGCTCCGAAGCGATCTCAAGGCGTGTCACCTGATTGCGCAATTCCAGAGGCATGTCGAAAACGGAGGTTGTTTCGTTCGCGTTGTTGGCAAGCGTAAATGCAGTTTCGCCAAGCCGTTCGCCGCGGGCAGAAAACGCGTGAATCTGGCCTGTGCGGGGTGCACCTTTGGCGCGCAGGACGCGAGCCTCCAGCCGGCCGCCTTGCCCGGCTGAGGCTGCCAGCCCTAAGGGTTCTATACCGTTCCCATCCTCGACAACCGTCAGCGAACCACCTTCGGCAAGAGTGGCGAGGCGTTCGAGAACCTTTGTCGCGGCATCATTTCCGGCGTGCGCAATGCCATCGCTTAGCCAGATTATTCCGGCGCCGCCCTCGCCATCTGGAAGGGCTTCCACGAGTGCATCTAAAGCCGCGCTGCGTTGCGGGGCGTATGGCACCGGAGCAAGCGCTGCAAGCGTGGAGCGCGCGCTAGCGGGTGCTTCAAGACGCATCTTGAAGGACTTTGCCGTGGCGGCCGTGGCAGCAACGACGACGGCACGGCCGTCTGCTTCGGCGGTGTCGATGATGCGGTTGGCCATCGCCTGACGGTCTGCCCAATGAGCAGCACTGGCCCAGCCATTGTCGATGAGGATCGCCAGCGGGCCGGTTCCCTTGATCGTGCTTTCGCGCGTTGGATTAAACACCGGCTCTGCCAGTGCGAATATGACGAGTGCGGCCGCGGCAAGCCGTATCAGCATCAGCCACCAGGGTGTTTTGGCTGGTGTCTTTTCCCGGTTGTCGATGCCGATGAGGATACGGGTGGGCGGAAATTCAACTTGCTTGGGGCGCGGCGGTACAGTGCGCAGCAACCAATAGATGAGCGGCAGTGAGGCCAGGCCGGCGAGTAGCCAGGGGTTGAGGAATGCAAGAGCTCCAAAACTCATGAAGCACCCCTTTTGTGTAATAGAGCAGGCTCTTTTGATGGCGTTTGCGTAATGGCGCTGGCAGGGCTCGATTGCCAACGATAGCCGCCTGCAGATAAACGCATGATCAATGTCAATAACGGTTCGGACGCCGAGCGATCCGTGTGATGCACAAGGAACGTCCAGCCAAGATTGTGGGCAATCTCTTCGAGTCCGGACCGGTGCGCTGCAATGCGTTTCTGATAGGTCTCGCGAAGGCTCTCTGCGCGGTCCGCAACCCAACTCTCGCCGCCTTCCGGCGAGAGGAATTCTGTTCGCCCGTCATAAGGCAGAGTTTCTTCGGCGGGATCGAGGATTTGCACCATGTGACCTGACACGCCATCGCCGGCGAGACCTTCCAGGCGGGCCTTGATATCGGGCAGCGGATCAAGGAAATCCGATAACAGGATCGTGCCGGAAAACCGCGAGATGCGTGCGGCGGGCGGTAGAGACCCTGTAAGCGGGGGCTCGTCTCCATGCTGGGCGATGGCTTCTGCGAGTTTTACCGTTGCGCGGCGCGATGCCGTTGGCTGGGTGAGACCAAGCAAGGCGACGCGTTCACTGCCGCGTACAAGAAGTTCAGCTGCCGCCAGCATCAAGACAACGGCGCGCTCTTTCTTGGACACTGGCGCAATGTGGCTCTTGAAAGCCATCGAGGGTGACAGGTCGGGCCACAGCCACATGGTGTGTGCAGCTTCCCATTCGCGTTCGCGTACGAACAGATGGTCTGAGCTTGCCGAGCGTCGCCAATCGATCAGTTGCGCGTCATCCGTCGATTGTAGCTGGCGAAACTGCCAGAACGTTTCGCCAGGCCCGGCGCGGCGGCGGCCGTGAATACCATGCGCAACGGTGGCGGCAATGCGCTGCGCGTCAATCAATAAATCGGGCAGGCGATCGGCGAGCTGGTGCGCTTCGAGTTCATGCTCGAAGACCGTGGCGCCTACGTTGTCGGGCGCTCTGGCATTTTTGATACCGCTCATCTTGGCCACTCATTGCTATTGGGTCCGGACCCCAACGTTACCCCAACGCTACTTCAGCGGTTCGCTCAATGTCGCAATGATGCTTGAAAGATCCTGTCCTTCGGCGCGGGCGGCAAAGGACAAAGCCATTCTGTGTTTCAAAACCGGGTCTGCAAGCGCCATCACATCGTCGACCGAGGGAGCAAGGCGGCCATCAACAAGGGCGCGAGCGCGGACAGCCAACATCAGGGCCTGGCTAGCGCGAGGCCCGGGCCCCCATGCGATATAGCGGTCGGTCAATTCGTTGGCACCGGTGCCAGGGCGCGCGGAGCGCACGAGCGTCAAGATTGCGTCCACCACTTTGTCTGACACGGGGATCTGGCGGACCAGGCGCTGTATTGCCATCAGCTCGTCGGCGGTGAGCACGCTCTCAACGGTACGATCTTCATTGCCGGTGGTGGCATAAAGCATGCGGCGTTCGGCAAGCATGTCGGGGTATGTGACGTCGATCTGCAAAAGGAAACGGTCAAGCTGGGCTTCGGGGAGCGGATAGGTTCCTTCCTGCTCCAACGGATTTTGTGTTGCCAGCACATGGAAGGGGCGCGGCACGTCATGGCGTTGGCCAGCAACGGTGACATGATGCTCCTGCATGGCTTGCAACAATGCGGATTGCGTTTTTGGGCTGGCGCGGTTGATTTCGTCGGCCATCAAAAGCTGAGTGAAGATCGGCCCCTTGATGAAGCGGAATGAGCGCCGCTCACCAGGCGAGTCTTCCAGCACTTCAGCACCGATGATATCGGACGGCATGAGGTCTGGCGTGAACTGGATGCGTGTGGCATCCAAGCCGAGAACGGTGCCCAAAGTTTCAACCAGCAGCGTCTTGGCGAGGCCTGGCACGCCAATGAGCAATGCATGCCCGCCGGAGAGTATTGTGATCAGGGCGCGGGTGATAACTTCATCCTGCCCGAAAATAACGTCGCTGGCGGCTCTGTGCGCCTTTTGCATTTTCTCCGCCGCCGCCTCGATGCGGGCGACGATGTCATCGTCGGATTGTGTCAATGTGCTCATCAGCCAACTATAGCCCAGTTCCGCAGGTTATTAACGTCGTGTATCGCGCTGTTCTGTCACCGCCATGGTGAGATTAACTTAAGCGCGACGATGTTTGGTGGAGGTGTCACGGTCAAGTGAATGTTCCGTAACACATTTGTCGGGGTGATGCGTGATAGGCAAAGGGTTATGAACGAACAGAAAACCGGGTGTCATGAGGCACGTCACGCTCTCCCGCGGTTGGCACGGCTGGAATCAGCGCTTCAGGATAGCGGCAAGAAAAGCCTGCCACCGGTAGAACTGTGGAACCCTCCGTATTGCGGTGACATCGGCATGGCAATCGCACGTGATGGCTCCTGGTACTACCAAGGAAGCCGGATCAATCGGATTGCGTTGGTTAAACTGTTTTCCACTGTTCTAAGGCGGGATGATGATGGGCGCCACTATCTGGTGACGCCGGTGGAAAAGGTCGATGTTGCGGTCGAAGATGCCCCGTTTTTAGGGGTTGAAATGGAGATGATCGCTGGTGAGGGAGACTATGCTGGAGAGCAGGTGCTGGTCGTTCGCACCAACCTTGATGATGTCGTAAGGGTCGGAGCAGAGCACACTATCCGCTTTGAAACGCAGGTTGATGGTGGATTCAAGCCTTACGTTCATGTGCGGGGCGGCCTGGAAGCGTTGTTCACCCGCGCGCTGGCCTATGATCTTGCGGAACTTCTGGTTAACGACGACCAGGATCGCACCGGCATCTGGAGTGGCGGCCGGTTTTTTGCCGTTGCCGGCACATAACAAGCAATTGCTCAAGAAAACCCTATCCCGTGAGCCGTTCGGTCAGAGTTTTTATTTCCCGGTGCAATTGCAATGCAATGGGCCAAGGCTGTGTCCCTGGGCGCTACCATCAATGGATGCCACACCATCAATTGATCGCGAATTGTGCGTCCAGAATTTGCAGATCCGCGGGTGAGATGAGCTGGCGGTGGTTTACCGTAACTTTGTAAAGTGGCCCATCGAGATTGGCTTCCCAGAAATCAAGAAAACTCTTGAGGCGCGGAAAGCGCGGGTGCAGATCGTAGTCCTGCCACACGTAGCTTTGCAAAAGGGCCGGGTAGTCCGGCATGCGATAGAGGATCTCAGCCGTTGTCAGGCTGTATCCCTGAAGCAGGCAATGAATTTCATGCTGGGCCATGCGCGCTCCTTTTACCCTGCTGTTGCCGACCATGAGTCGCCATGAGGCGGCTACGAGCTGTCCGCCGCACAGCGGTTCATGCATGGAATCATAGTAGAGATTCTGCCGGATGCGCCATGCGTTTTGAGCAACATCACCTGTAAAAACAACATGTTAGCAGCGTCATCGCATGGCTGCTGCCAGTCTTCTCGGATTGGTCAGCCCAGGGCTGTCCGAAGGGGCGCCAGCCGAGACGAAATATGCTGCGTACACTTCGGCTGAACATGCTCTTAGGGTCTGGACCCCAACTCGTCTCGTGCTGGTTCTGCCGTTAGCGCCCTATTAACCAAGCATATGCTTCAACGGTACGCGTATTGCGTTGCCTGCGGGCATGAGTTGAAGGGCGTTGTGTGATGTTTGTTTGGCAATCCTGCATGAAGCAGATTGGCGTTGCCGCACGGCTGGAGCGAAGCTTGCCGATTGCGGTAATCTGTTCGTTGCTGGTTGCGGGCTGTGGTGGGCGATCCGACCATGCACCGACAGCGGATGCAAATACCGCTGCGCCGCCGCGATACAATGCTGCACTTGCTCAGCCGCGCATTGATATGGAAGCCGATGGATTGCCGGCCCAGTCGCCGCCACTGGTGCAGCGCGTGAGCTTTCCTGATGATCCAAACGAACCATTCAGCCGCAACTATGGTTCAAGGTTGAACGGCCCGCCTGTGCATCTCTCTCCCTCTCGAACCGATGAAGAAAAACCAAGGAATATTATGCCCACTCCGCGCATTTCGCTTCGTGACTTGCCGGATGACCTGCCGCCCGATTTTCGCGAACGCCTAATTGTGGAACATCATTTGCGCTGAATTGAGCAAATGGTGGCGCTCGCAAAAAATTGATGATGGTGGTGAACCTCCAGGTTTCTGGATTTTTTTGCCGGACTTAGGCCCCTGTGAGGAAAAGTCTTTTCTAGGCCAAGCGATATGAATGTGTGTACTGTCAAGTTGATGTCTAGATCCGCATGTAGGGTCCATCATCACCCGGGGCATTGTCCGCGTTCTTGAGCAGGAGCGCGGTCGCACCATGCCTAACGAGGAGGAGCCAATGTTCAAAACAACAGTTCTGGCAGCTGCGGCTGCTGGGCTAATGATCATCGGGCCGACCGCGCCAGCATCAGCGAATGTTGCTGCTGTGGGCGGCTTGAAACTTGCGCCGGAATCGACAACGAGCGGTGTTACAGAAGTACGCAGGGGGCGCCATCGCGGAGGGCGTCGCCATTACGGAGGGCGTCGCCACTACGGAGGTCGCCGCTACTACAGAGGGCGTGGCCATTACCGAGGCCGCTACTACGGGCGTCGCCATTACCGGCGCCATAGGTATCGTGGATACCGTAGGTATCGTGGCTTCTATTATGGTGTGCCCTATGTCGGCTACGGATACTATGGCGGTGGTTGCAGTTCGCTGCGCCGCAGGGCAATCCGTACCGGAAGCGGCTATTGGTGGCGCCGGTATCGCCGTTGCCGCGGCTACTACTAAGGGCTGCGCGAAGGCCGCTGTGTGATACAAAAGCCGGCGGTTCTTGAGTTGTGAATTGGCGAAGGGCTGGCGAAATGCCAGCCCTTCTGCTTTTTTTGACAGCTGGTTGGGCGAGGATGTGAGGCATGGAAACCGGTTCGGGAGTTACCCACTTGCGACGCTGGGCTGAGCTTCCGCATGACACCGAGCTGATCGCGGCGCTGGATGCAATTTTTTATGAGGCGAGCCACACCAAGTCATTTGAGTCTGAGGGTGTGCGGGAAGCGTTTCGCCACCGCTGGCTTGGCCGGTATCTCGACGACTTCCCTGAGCTGTCCCAAGTCCTGTTCGTCGGAGGGACCATAGTACCGGAAACGTTGGCGGGCTACGTAATTGGAGCGCACCACGACCCAGCCCTGACAGACCGCTACGATGACATTGGCTACTTTCCCTTGCTGGCGGACCTGACACGCCGGTTTCCGGCGCACTTGCACATAAATTTGCGTCACGATCTCAGGGGGCGTGGATATGGGGCTGTTCTAATCGAGCGGTTCGTCGAAGATGTTCGGGATGCCGGATTGCCTGGAGTGCATGTCGTCACAGGCGCAGGTTTGCGAAACGTCGGGTTCTATAAGCGCAACGGATTTGAGTTTTCCAGGACCTTCCCATGGAAAGGCAATGAGCTGGTGTTTCTGGGACGTGATGTAGCCACCTGAAAGCGGGCGGATAGCCTCCAGGCTTGCCGATTTGCGCCTGCCAGCAGCCTCTGCCATACTTGGGCGAGATTATTTCCATGGTCCATTCAACAACGCTTAGATCTGGTGTGATTTTTCGTTTGCGCCGGCCTGTTGAATGATGTCCATCGATCCATGTGCCAACGCGGGTTGCGCTACCGGGGAGAACATATTGGGCGACGCAGCCATCGCATCATCGGGATCTGCCGCAGGGCGTTCTGCTTCACCTGCCATCGTGCTGGACCGCGTCAACAAGTGGTATGGCTCTTTCCACGTGCTCAAAGACGTCAGTCTGGTCGTTGAGAAAGGCGAGAGGATTGTCATCTGCGGCCCGTCGGGATCGGGCAAGTCGACACTCATCCGCTGCATCAACCGCCTGGAGGAGCATCAGGAGGGGCAGATCCTGGTTGAAGGAGAGGAATTGACCAGCGACCTGAGGCGGATCGAGAAGATCCGTTCTGATGTCGGCATGGTATTCCAGTCGTTTAACCTGTTTCCGCACCTCACGGTTCTTGATAACCTTTGCCTCGCGCCGCAGTGGGTGCGCAAGCTGCCTCGCAGCGCGGCGGAGGACCTCGCGATGGGTTTCCTTGAGCGAGTGCGAATCCCTGACCAGGCGGCTAAATATCCTGGTCAACTTTCTGGGGGACAGCAGCAGCGCGTCGCGATTGCCCGGGCACTATGCATGAACCCCAGGATCATGCTGTTTGATGAGCCAACTTCTGCACTTGATCCCGAAATGGTCAAAGAGGTGTTGGATGTCATGACGGAACTGGCTGGGCAGGGTATGACAATGCTGGTCGTCACTCATGAGATGGGTTTTGCAAAAGCCGTTGCAGACCGGGTTATCTTCATGGATGAGGGTGAGATCGTCGAGGATGCTCCGCCGCAAAAGTTCTTTACAGACCCCCGGTCAGATAGGACACGCCTCTTCCTCGCCCAGATCCTGGATCACTGAGCGATCGATGGCGATGTAATCGTCCTGTCCATCAATATCGGTTGGCAAGCGGTTGCGGCGGGACGGATTGAAACGTATTTCCAGGGCTCGGGCGGCGCGTGATGGCGCGCCCAAGCCTGCATAGATCAGAGTCTTTATGAGGTGCATGATGAAACGACTGCTCAAAGCCACGCTAGCGGCTGCTATCTCAACGGGGCTGGCTGCGGCTCCAGCGATGGCTGCGGAAAGCACGCTGCAAAAGGTAAAGGACCTCGGCAAACTTTCGTGTGGGGTCAACACTGGTATTGCAGGCTTCGGTGCACCTGATGACAAGGGCAACTGGTCGGGACTGGACGTCGATGTGTGCAAGGCCGTGGCTGCGGCAGTCTTCAAGGATGGATCGCTCGTAAAATATGTGCCCCTTACGGCAAAGGAACGTTTCACGGCATTGCAGTCGGGTGAAATTGATCTTCTGTCCCGCAATACGACGTGGACCATGAGCCGTGATACATCGGCTGGCCTCACGTTTACCGGTATCACCTACTTTGACGGCCAGGGGTTCCTTGTGAACAAGGAGCTTGGCGTCAAGTCTGCCAAAGAACTTTCCGACGCCAGTATCTGCGTGCAGACGGGCACGACGACTGAGCTCAATGTGGCTGACTATTTCCGTCAGAACGGGATGAACTACAAGCCGGTGGTGTTTGAGAAGCTCCCCGAGACGATTGCAGCCTACAATGCCGGTCGGTGCGATGTATTCACATCGGACGCCTCACAGCTCTATTCAGTGCGGCTGACGCTTGGCAATCCTGACAACCATATCGTGTTGCCTGAAGTGATCTCCAAAGAACCGCTTGGGCCTGCAGTGCGCCAGGGTGATCCGCAATGGGCCAACATTGTACGGTGGGTGTTTTTTGCCCTGGTCAACGCTGAAGAACTCGGCATCTCTTCGAAGAACCTTGACGAGATGAAGGAATCCGCAAACCCGGAGGTGCGTCGCTTGCTCGGACTGGAAGGTGAATTCGGCAAAGGCATCGGCCTTGATGCAGACTGGGCCTATCAGGCGATCAAGGCCGTCGGCAACTACGGAGAGATGTTTGCGCGCAATGTTGGCGCAGATTCACGGTTGAAAATTTCGCGCGGCCAGAACGCTTTGTGGCGTGATGGCGGACTGCAATATGCGCCCCCGATTCGCTAAGGCGGATTGACAGGGGACGGCAGAGATGGCGGCAAAGCGCGAGAAGGTGGCTGGACAAAACACCAAAACCGCTCGCATGTCCGCCGTCGATGCTCTTTATGATCCACGTAGCCGGGGCATTCTTTTTCAGCTGCTTTTGATAGTGGCGATTGTTTCCCTCGGCTACGAGATCGTGACCAACGCGATCGAAAACCTGCAAAAGCAGCACATTGCTTCCGGGTTCGGTTTCCTGGACACGACCGCAGGCTTCGACATATCGCAGTCGCTGATTGCCTACACAAACACATCCAGTTATGGGCGTGCGTTCTGGGTCGGCTTGCTCAACACATTGTTCGTTGCAGCACTTGGTGTCGTCCTGGCGACGGTGATAGGGTTCATCGTTGGCATTGGGCGGCTATCGTCCAACTGGCTTATTGCCAGGCTTGCGGGTGTCTACGTCGAAGTGTTGCGTAACATCCCGCCGTTGTTGATGTTGTTTGCGATCTACTTCGCCGTACTGAAGACGCTGCCGGCGCCTCGCGATAGCATCGCATTGCCGTTTGACAGCTATCTCAACGTTCGCGGGTTAGCCGTGCCACTGCCGGTTTGGCAGGACGGGATTTGGTGGGTGGTGCTGGCGTTCCTGGTGGGCCTTGTTGCAGCCATTTCGCTGTGGTGGGTCGCGGCGCGACAAAGGGAGCGAACCGGCAAGGCATTTCCAGCCGTCTGGGTGGGTGCCGCTCTGATCGTTGGGCTGCCGCTTCTTGTTTTTTTTGCTTCGGGTCGTCCTGTTGAGTTTGATTTGCCAAAGATCGGTCGTTTCAATGTCTCTGGCGGTCTGACGCTGCTGCCGGAACTGGTTGCCCTGCTTGGCGGACTATCGCTCTACACCGCCGCATTTATCGCCGAAATCGTGCGCGCTGGTGTGCAGGGCGTTGAGAAGGGGCAGAAGGAAGCGGCCGCGGCGCTGGGTCTTCCTGCCGGGCAAGTGATGCGGCTGGTGGTTATTCCTCAAGCCCTGAGGATCATCATCCCGCCGCTCACCAATCAATACCTCAATCTGACCAAGAACTCTTCATTGGCAGTCGCGATCGGCTATCCTGATCTTGTGCATGTGTTTGCCGGGACCGTTCTCAACCAGACCAACCAGGCAATCGAAGTTATTCTCATAACGATGGCCGTTTATCTGGCGATAAGCCTGGTAACGTCAGTGTCGATGAACTGGTTCAATGCGCGCATGGCATTGGTGGAGCGCTGAAGGATGGCGAGAAGCACAACCGGTTCGTCTATCCGCATGCAGCGAACGCCGTCACGGCCGCCGCCAGGTAGCGCCGGCCCCGTGGCCTGGGCGCGTCGCAACTTGTTTTCCACCCCGCTCAATGTGGCGTTGACATTGCTTGGCGTGTGGATCGTATGGACTGCGGTCACTTCCGTATTCGATTGGGCCATCGTACGCGCAGTGTTTACCGGGAGTGACGGCAGCGCATGTGCCAAAGATGGCAGTGGGGCGTGTTGGGCTTTCATTGCAGCCAAGCTCGACCAGTTTACCTATGGACGCTATCCCGAAGCGGAACGTTGGCGGGCGAACCTGACGATGGGGCTGGGCGCGTTGGGGCTGGCTGGACTGATGATTCCAGGTGTGCCGCGAAAGGGCTGGATCGCCGTCTTCACTTTGTTGGTTTTTCCGGTCATCGCCTACTATTTGCTGACTGGAGGAGCCTTTGGTCTCAAAGCCGTGGAAACGGAGCTTTGGGGCGGGTTGATGGTGACACTCGTGGTGGCCATCGTCGGCATCGTCGCTTCGTTTCCAATTGCCGTGCTGCTGGCATTGGGGCGGCGGTCTCAGTTGCCTTTTGTGAGATATGCATCGATCGGCTTTATCGAATTTGTGCGCGGTGTCCCGCTTATCACCATGTTGTTCATGGCGTCGGTCATGCTGCCGCTGTTCCTGCCGGACGGGGTCACGTTCGATAAGTTGTTGCGGGCGCTGATTGGTGTTGCCCTGTTTCAGGGTGCTTATCTGGCTGAGGTGATACGCGGTGGATTGCAGGCGATTCCGCGCGGACAATATGAAGCCGCTGATGCGCTGGGCTTGTCCTATCCCAAGAAGATGGGACTGATTGTCATGCCGCAGGCGCTTAAACTGGTCATTCCCGGCATCGTCAATTCATTCATCGCTTTGTTCAAGGACACCAGTCTGGTTCTAATCATCGGAATTTTCGACCTGCTGGGTATTGTGCAACAAGCCGTATCCTCTGATGCGACGTGGTTTTCCCCAGCAACGCCACTTACGGCCTACGTGTTCGCCGGCTTTATTTTCTGGGTGTTCTGTTTTGGCATGTCGCGCTACGCGCAGTGGATGGAGCGGCGGCTGAGTAGCGGCCAGCAGCGATAGTGTCATCTCATCTGGTGTGTCTGGTCGGGCTGGAGGCTCGAACGACCGTTAGATCACGTTCACTTTTTACGGAATCGCGAACGCTCTCTCTTTTCTTTTATTTCTCGCGGTGTTCTTCACGCCGAACCGCGTACACTTCGGCTGAACATGCTCTAACGTGTGCGTGTCACGAAGCAGTCGATTGATTTCCGCCTAAGTTCCTGACAGGCAGCAGTCGCGCCGTTTGAATCGAACCCGGCAAAACGGGCGCGGAAAAGGCGCTTGTCGCCGCGCGTTACGGCTTGGGTTACGGGGGCTGCTTGCTTTAGGACTGCGCCGGCTTTGGCTTGAACCGTTTCCAGTTGTTGTTTGGCTTCAGTTGCGCTGTTGAATGCGCCGATCTGAATGAAGTGCGTGTTCGGGCTGGTTTGCGCGGAAGTCTTTAATGCGGGCCGCATTGCAGTCCGCGTGCCGTTGGTCACAGCCCCAGGGCTACCGGCAGTGCTGTTCAAAGCTGCGGGTTGGTTGCTGGCCAGGATTTTGGACAGCTGGTCCTGCAAGCTTGATGGGCGGCGGCCAGTTGCTGTCGCATTATTTGCTAGAGTGCTGTCCGGCTGCCGTTTCGGTGTAGGGTCATCTGCCGGCACGTTAGACACCAGTGCAGGTGGTGTATGGGAACTCGGAGCTGGCGTTATTGCACCATTGAATTGCACACCGCCTGAAGGTGGAATTGAGCCCGTCGCGGCAATGAGTTCGGCAATCGACCGTGGTCCTTTGCGATTTGACAGGGGATCTTCACCTATCGCCCTTCCTGCTGCGCCAGGATTGAGGGGCTGTGCGGTGTTCGTGTGAGGTGGCGTTGCGTATTTTGCAGAGGACAAATGTTTGTCGATCGCAACCTGGCGTACGCGCGCAATGGCGATTTGGTGATTGTTAACCGGCTCTGTTGCTTGCGGGGGCCGCATTGCCGGCGCCGGGCTGTTGGCTGAGGCGGCGTTGGCGACAACTGCGGCGGCAGCATAGATGGGGGCACCGGTTGGCAGTGGAGCCTTGGACGGCGCTAATGACGGGCGTTTGTTGGGTTGAGGCTGGCGCACCATTTTGGGTGTCGCCACCAACATCGGGTTGCCAGCAGGTTTGCGCGTTTTACGGGTTGAAGCCTTGCCCAGGGCTTTGGTGAGAATTGCGCGCATCGTGGCATTACGCCGCCGGGCCGTTTTGCCGCCAAATACGGCAGCGACCAGATGTTTGTTGTCGCGCCGCACCGAAGAGACAAGGTTGAAGCCGGCGGCACGAATATAACCCGTCTTGATGCCGTCCGTACCGTTGAACGAGCGCAGCAAGGTGTTGTGGTTGCGATATTCCTTTCCGCCATAGGTGAAGCTGCGCGTGCGGAATAGCTTGTAGTGCTTGGGAAAATCATCCTGTAGCCGTAGCGCCAGGGTGAGCATGTCACGGGCGGTCGTCGTCTGTGACGTGTCAGGCAACCCAGAAGCGTTTTTGAACGTGGTTTTCGACATCCCCATTGCGCGTGCTTTTTGCGTCATCAGCCGTGCGAAATTGGCTTCGCTACCGCCAATATGTTCAGCCAGGGCTGTGGCGATGTCATTGGCGGATTTCGTGACCAACGAAAGTACAGCGTTGCGCACGGTGATGGTTTCGCCCGGTTTAAGGCCCAGTTTCGAAGGTGGCTGGGCGGCGGCCTGCGCGGAAATTGTGATGCGGTCGGAAAACTTCAGGCGCTTGCGCTCAATGAAGTCGAACGTGAGATAAAGCGTCATCATTTTCGTGAGTGAGGCTGGGTAGCGCTGCGCGTCTGCGTGCGATTGGTAGAGCACTTTGCCGGTGTTGGCGTCGATAACCATCGCAGCGTGCTTGGTTTCAGCCAATGCTGAAGCTGGTGCGGCAAGGAGTAGCGTCAATGCTGCCAGCAATTGCACAGCGCAACTGCAGCATGAATATGAAAATGCCCATTTTCGACCTTGGTCGGCCATTAGATGCTCGAATTAACCAAGTAATAATAGATAGTTATCGCGGATATGCGAGATTCAGGGTTGTGTAAAACCCTGCTGCCCCGTCCCCGAGGTAGGTACCCCTCACATTGTTGTGTAAGGGAACATTATTGTTGGGCAGCTTTTTGACATGGGCTGCCGTCTACAACTCCAACTGTATCCTACATATGGGAAAAACTTGGTTAGCAAACCTAGTTAATGAAAGGTTGATATGCCGTAAGGGGGAAAAATTTGTGCGGTGCACAATTTTTGTGTTGAACTCGGCGGCCTGGAGGGCTATCTAGGGTGCACGGGCGTGTTGCGACGCAGCAAGCCCATGGAAATACACGTTTCGCCCGAACCCGACCTAAGCCGCTCGTAGCGGGCGAGCCCGTAACGCACACGAGGTGAATCCCATGATCAATGGTATTGAAGATTTTCAAAAGCTTAGCCAGGCCAACATGGATCTGGCGATGAAGTCATTTGGTGAGATGAGCAAGGGCTGGCAGGCCATTGCTGCGGAATTTTCCGACTATTCCAAGCGGTCATTCGAAGATGGCACCACGACGCTTGAGAAGCTGATGTCTGCCAAGTCGCTGGAACAGGCCGTCGATATCCAGACCAAGTACGTCAAGCGCAGCTATGATGAATATATGCACCAGCTCGCCAAAGTCGGCTCCATGTATGCTGAATTGGCGAAAGAAGCCTACCGGCCAATGGAAAAGCTGATGCAAAGCGGGCGCTGAGGTTTCGCAGCCTGACGCCAACAAATTTAGGCCCGGCATTATGCCGGGCCTTTTTTTGTCCGCAGCAGACACAACATAACGTTCAGCGTGAGTTTGGTACAATCTTGCGTCAGGGTTCCTATGCAACTCTGGTGGAGGGTTGATGCTGGCCAGGATTTGGCGAGGGGTAGGGCAGAAAGTCGTGAATTGGAGTTGTGCGAATTGCAACGGGGCGGGCAGGTCCGTTACAAGTGGTTCTGGCACCTGTCACGACCGATAACAACAATAGTGAGGTGCTGTGAGACGTGAGCGACATTGACGCTGGGGCAACCCGCGGAGACGGCTGGGACATGAGCAAGAAAAGCGGCATTTGGACATTGGGCAAAGACGACGACGCTGATAAGGGCGGCGGCAATGACGGTCGCACGGACATCGTTACGAAAACCCGTCCAAAAACGAAAAAGCCCAGCCTCTACAAGGTGCTTCTTCTCAACGACGACTACACGCCCATGGAATTCGTCGTTCTCGTGCTTGAGCGCTATTTCAACAAGGGCCGCGAGGACGCAACGCGGATTATGCTGCACGTTCACCACAAAGGTGTCGGACTTTGTGGCGTTTACACTTTTGAGGTCGCGGAAACCAAGGTCACGCAGGTCATGGATTTCGCACGCCAACATCAGCATCCTTTGAGATGCACCATGGAGAAGGAGTAGCAGGTCCCGTGCCTTCATTCTCAAACAGCCTGGAGAGTGCACTTCACCGTGCGCTCGAATATGCAAACGAGCGTCGCCACGAAGCAGCCACGCTTGAGCATTTGCTTTTGGCCCTGGTCGACGATCGTGACGCGTCTGCTGTCATGCGGGCATGCAGTGTCGATATCGAAAAACTGCGCCAGCGGCTTCTCGAATTTGTCGATAGCGAACTGGACTATCTCGTTGTGCAAACGAGCAGCGAGGCAGCCCCGACGCAGGCGTTCCAACGTGTCATTCATCGCGCGGTGGTGCACGTGCAGTCCTCGGGCCGCGAAGAGGTGACAGGTGCCAACGTGCTTGTCGCCATTTTTGCCGAGCGCGAAAGCAATGCCGCCTACTTCCTGCAAGAACAGGATATGACGCGGTTCGATGCGATCCAGTACATCAGCCACGGCCTTGCCAAGCGGCCTGGGCTTTCTGAGCCGCGTGCCGTGTCTGGCGTGGACGAGGACACCGCGCGCGAAGGCGAGGACAAGAAATCAAGCAATGATGCTCTCAATACCTATTGCGTGAATCTCAACAACAAGGCGCGCGAT
This sequence comes from Hyphomicrobiaceae bacterium, assembly GCA_047972825.1. Taxonomy (GTDB): domain Bacteria; phylum Pseudomonadota; class Alphaproteobacteria; order Rhizobiales; family Hyphomicrobiaceae; genus JAEUMD01. The sequence continues at coordinate 29,208 of JBKEAX010000194.1, forward strand.
GGAAAGATCGATCCTTTGATCGGCCGGGAGCCCGAGGTTCTGCGAACAATCCAGGTGCTGTGCAGGCGGCAGAAGAACAACCCTTTGCTGGTTGGTGATCCCGGCGTTGGAAAGACAGCCATTGCGGAAGGACTTGCGCGCAAGATCACCAAGGGTGACGTACCCGAGGTTCTGCGCGATGCAACGATCTTTGCTCTCGACATGGGCACGTTGCTGGCTGGCACCCGTTACCGTGGCGACTTCGAAGAGCGCCTCAAGGCAGTGATGAGGGAAATCGAGAACTATCCTGGTGCGGTCCTGTTCATTGACGAGATTCACACCGTAATTGGTGCAGGTGCCACGTCGGGCGGGGCCATGGACGCTTCCAACCTGCTGAAACCCGCATTGCAGTCAGGTACGGTTCGGTGCATTGGCTCGACAACCTACAAGGAATATCGTCAGCACTTCGAGAAGGACCGTGCGCTTGTTCGGCGGTTCCAGAAAATCGACGTCAAGGAGCCGACAGTTGAGGATTCAATCGAAATCCTGAAAGGTCTGAAGCCCTATTTCGAGGACTTCCACCAGATCAAGTACAACAACGACGCGATCAAGGCGGCGGTGGAGCTGTCGGCCAAGTATATTCACGACCGCAAGCTGCCCGACAAGGCGATCGATGTGATCGACGAGACTGGCGCATCGCAAATGCTGGTGCCTGAAGGCAAGCGGCGCAAAAAAATCACCGTCAAGGAGATCGAAGCAACGGTTGCGACAATGGCGCGGATCCCACCCAAGACCGTGACCAAGTCTGACGCGGAGGTGATTGGCAACCTTGAACGCGATCTCAAGCGTCTGGTGTTCGGGCAGACCAAGGCGATCGAAGCG